>DATJQG010000200.1:0-5922 GCA_035506015.1 Candidatus Edwardsiibacteriota bacterium | reverse complement strand
CATTAACCAATTTTTGTTTCTGGTCATTATGAATGAACCCTTCTCCCGTTACCAATTTTCCAGTAAACCACCTTATTGCAGGATTCATCGATTTCATCATCGTCATGCACGCCTTCAGCATATCCTCATCAGGTCGAAAATAAACATCTTTCATCCAAGGATGATATTCAGTCAATACTTCCGGATGGACATCATGGTACGCGATCGCATCGGGTATGACAATGTCACCGACCGATAGACTGTCCTTGATTGCTCCGGCAACGCCCACATGGATTAAATGAGTAATGTTAAACTTGTCAATCAGTATTTGAGTCGCGATCGCAGCATTGACTTTGCAGGCACCGGAAAAAACCGATACGACTGGAATATGCTGAAATAATCCATCATAAAAGGGCAACCGAGCATGAAGCGAAGAAACCTTCGGCTCCATTGATTCGATCAATGGATTGATTTCTTCTTCTGAGGGGCCGATCATCCCAAACTTCATGGCATATTCTCACGGTAACGAAGTGTATTGTTATCTTGGCAGCAGGAACAACACCGTGAAGAAATGGCAGATGCTGCCGGCCAGCACGAACAGGTGCCAGATGGCGTGGTGGAACTTCAGCTTGTGCCACAAATAGAACACCGTCCCCAACGTATAGAACAACCCGCCCAGCGCCAGGAACACCAGGCTAACGGTATTGAGATGCGTCAGCAGCGGCTTGACCGCGATCACCACGATCCAGCCCATCGCCAGGTAGAGGATGGTCGACAGCACCGCGAAGCGGTGCGCCCAAAACGCCTTGCCCACGATGCCCGCGGCGGCGCAGCCCCACACGACTCCGAAGATGGTCCATCCCAATCTGCCGCGCAACGTGATCAGGGTGATCGGCGTGTAGGTGCCCGCGATCAGCAGGAAGATGGCCGAGTGGTCGAAGATCCGGAACAGCGTCTTCGCCCTGCCCGCATAGAAACTGTGATACAGCGTGGACGAAAGATACAGCAACACCAGCGTCGCCCCGTAGATGCTGAAGCTGACGATGTACCAGGCGTCATGCGACAGGCTGGCGAACACGACCAGCACGGCCAGCGCCGCGATGGCCATCCCCAGCCCGACCCCGTGCAGGATGGCGTTGGTGATCTCCTCGCCCGGCGTGTACCGTTCGACGTCGCTCATGTCAGCAGATGACCCAGGCCTGACAGCCTGGGTCATTCCCTTGCATCAATCGACAATGGTTAATCGCATTGCTCCTGGATTCCCAATTTCCCGGGAATGACACCAGGGTAAAGTTTCTCTGTGCCTCTGTGTCTCTGTCTCTCTGTGGCAAAAGGTACCGGCTCACTTGGCCGCAATCGACACGTCCTTGAACAGGATGGCCGGCGTGCGCTGCGACCCCTTGTCCTCGACCTCGCGCGACACGGCCAGCACCTTGTTCTTCAGCAGGTCGTAGACGTTGCCCGCCACCATCGCGTCCTTGACCCGGCCGACGATCCGGCCCTTCTCGATCAGGAAGCCCAGGCCGATGTTGGCCGAGAAATCGCCCGCCAGCAGGTTGCTCTGGCCCGCGCCCAGCAGGTCGTAGACCAGCACGCCGCGCTCGATCGACTTGACCATCTCCGCGAACGGATGCCGCCCCGCGGCCACCACGATGTTGCTGGTGGACGGCTGGGGCTGCGTGGAGAAGTCGCGCTGGGCCGCCCCGGTGGACTGCGCGTTCATGATGCCCGCGGTCTGCAGGTCGTAGACGAAGCTGCGGAACACGCCCTTGTCGAACAGCGGCAGCCGGGCGGTGCAGACGCCCTCGGCGTCGTAGGGCGCCGAGCCGGACAGCAGCGGCTGCAGCGGGTCGTCGTGGACCGTGATCCGCTTGTCCAGCAGCTGCTCGCCGATCCGGCCCTGCAGCGGCGATGATTTCTTCTGCAGCATCTTGCCGTTGACGCCCATCCCCAGCGCCATCCAGAACAGGTACATGGCGTCGTGGGCGAACAGCACCGGCAGCTTGGCGTTGGCGACCTTGCCCGTCTTCTTGGCGTGGCGCAGCAGCGTGGCGATCTTGGCGACCATCCGCGCGGTGTCGACCTGCAGGCCGCAGCCGCGCCGCCCGTCGCCCACGAACAGCAGGCTGCCGTCGACCACGCCCAGCCCGCTGATGGAGTAGCCGAAGGACGTCTTGTCGTAGCCGGCGTACAGCCCGGCGCTGTTGGCCAGGCTCACCGTAGTCAGCCGCTTGGCGAAGGAGACGTCGCACTTCAGCTCGGGGGTCCGCTGCTTGAGCGCCGCCAGGGCCTTGCCGCCCTCGCGGATCGCCTGGTCGACCGTGTAGCGCTCGACCCGCGGGTCGCGGACCTGGACCTTGGAGCCGCTGCAGCTCTTGGGGAAGGCGAACCGGGCGTACTGGCCGAAGGCGGCGCTCTCCACGGCGTGGTCCACCAGCTCGCCCAGCCGGGCCAGGTCGGTGGTCGAGGAGAAGCCGATCCGGCCGTTCCTGATCACCCGCAGGCCCAGCCCGCGGATCTCCTTGTGCTCCACCGCGTGCAGCTTGCCCGACCGGAACTCCACCGGCATGGTCTCGCCCGACGAGGCGATCACCTCGGCCGCGTCGCACTTGTGCTTGGCCAGCGCCAGCACCCGTTCGATGATCTGCTGCATGGTCATTTCCCTCCGATCACGACGTTGCGGATCCTGACGTGCGGCCCGCCGTCCGACACCGGCAGCGGCGACTGGCCGTCCTTGCCGCACCCGCCCAGCCCGCCGTGCAGCTGCAGGTCGTTGCCGATGGCGTCGATGTTGCGCAGCGTCTCGAAGACGTTGCCGGTCAGGATCACGTCGCGCACCATCGGCCCCACCTTGCCGCGCTGGATTAGGTAGGCCTTCATCGCCGAGAAGGTGAACATCTCCAGCTCGGTCATCCCGCCCAGCGCCGAGACCACGTAGAGGCCGCGGTCGATCTCGCCCACCATCCGCTCGAAGCTGCAGTCGCGCGGCTCAATGTAGGTGCAGCCCATCCGCACGATCGGCTTGAACTGGTGGCTGATGGCGCGGCAGCTGCCGGTCGGCCGCTCGCCCATCTTGCCGGCGGTCTCCCGCGAGTGCAGCCGGCCCACCAGCGTGCCGTTGCGGATCAGGTAGTTCTTGCGGGCCGGCACGCCCTCCTCGTCGTAGCGGTAGTTGCCGCGCTCGCCGGCGATGGTGGCGTCGTCGACGATCGACAGCTTGGCCGGGCCGAATTTCTTGCCCAGGGTCATCATCGTCCGCAGCTTGGCGTTCTCGTAGATGTGGTCTGATTCGGAGAGGTGGCCGAAGGCCTCGTGGGCGAACACGCCGCACATCTTGGGGTCGACCACCACGGTGTAGGTGCCGGCCGTCACCTTGTCGGCCGCCAGCAGGCCGACCGCGTCGCGGGCCACGTCGCCCACCAGCTCGTCCAGGTCCTTGAGCTGGGAGAACCCCACGGCGCCGCCGCCGTAGCTGTCGTGCGCGGTCTGGACGTTGGCGCCCTGCTTGGCGATGGCCGAGAACCCCAGCCCGCAGTACAGCCGCTGCTCGGTGATGTCCGCGCCCTCGGTGTTGGCGAAGGTCTGCTGCTTGAAGGTGTCCTCGTAGCGCACCCGCGAGCTGATCACCCCCTGCTGCCTGAGGATCAGTTCGTTGTAGCGGCGGCACAGCGCCTCCTTCTCCTCCAGCGGCACCTCGCGCGGGTCGTCGCCGATCACCAGTTTGACGTCGTCGCGCACCGGCTTGACCTTGGCCAGCATGCTCCTGCCTCGGCCCACCAGCCGGGCGGCCCGCTCGGCCTCGGCCATCTTGGCCGGCAGCTCGCCGATGGTGTTGAACGAGGCGAAACCCCAGCCGCCCTTGTGCAGGGCGCGCACGTTGCCGCCGCTGCTGGTGTTGCTGCCGATGGCCTCCAGCTCCTTGCCCGAGTAGTTGACGCTGGTGGTCACCCGCTGTTCCAGCCGCACCTCGCAGTAATCGGTACCGCACTGCCCCAGCGCCTGCTTGATCAGGTCGATCATATCGCTCCTTTGTACGCCCGTTACCCCGTTTACACGTTTACTCATTTACCAGTTCATTGTCCATTGTTCATTGTTCATCGTGATCAGTATTCAATACCCTTCCGGGCCATGACACCCTTGGAATAATAGTGCTTGACCTCCCTCATCTCCGTGACCAGGTCGGCGCGCCGCAGCAGGGCACGGGGCGCGTAGCGCCCGGTGATCACCAGCTCCAGCCCTGCGGGCTTTTTCGCGATCAAGGTCAAGACCTGCTTCAGGCCGACCAGCTTGAAGTCCAGCGCTACGTTCAGCTCGTCCAGCACCAGCAGGTCGCAGCGTCCGCTTTTCATGATCCCGTAGGCGAAGGCCAGTCCTTGCTGCGCGCCCCGGAAATCGAGCGGATCGGGGTTCTTCTTGTCGACGAAATCGGGCCGGCCGAACTGCCGGATCGTGATGCCTGCTTTCTTGGCGGAACGAAGTTCCCCGTAGTTGGTCTTGCCCTTCATGAACTGCACGATCCGGACCTTCTTGCCCTGGCCGGCCGCGCGCAGCGCCAGTCCCAGCGCCGCGGTTGTCTTGCCCTTGCCGTTGCCGGTGTAGACCTGGATCTGTCCCGGCACCGGCCGGTGCTTGCGTTCACAGCTTGCGGGCAATGGCCACCACCTTGCTTGTTTTGATCGCCCCGCCGCTCACGATGGCGCGGGCCTCCAGGCTGACCACGTACAGCCCCATCGGGCAGACCGTGCCCTGGTCGCTGGTGCCGTCCCACACCAGGTCGGCGCTGGCCGCCGTCGGTTTGTCCTGGGCCAGCGTGCGCACCAGCCGGCCCAGCCGGTCGTAGACCCGCACCGTGACCGCGGCCTGGGGCCAATCGAGCGCCAGCGAGATGATCAGGTTGTCCTCGTACCCGTCGCGGTCGGGCGAGAACGGGTTGGGCGACAGGGCCAGGGCCGGGCCCGCCGCGGGCTTCTCCTGATAGAGGCTGTTCTGGGCGCCCGGCGTGGCGCAGGCCGAGCTGACGCAGCCGCCCCAGCTGGCGCGGTCCGACGACGCCAGGAAGGGATTGATCCGCTCCAGCGACACGCCGCAGCCCCCGCCCCAGTGCGCGTCGTAGCTGACCTCGTCGACCACCGCGCCCCCGGCGTCACGCAGGCAGACCAGGTCGCCGTCGTTGTTGAGCGACGGCAGGCCGCCGACCGGTTTGAGCAGCGGGCAGGTCACGGACGGCTGGCCGGCCTTGGAGGTCAGCACGGCGTAGCCGTGCGGGACCAGCACGGTGTGCGCGGTGTCGATCACTTTGGCCGCGCCCGACAGGTCCTCCACGGTGAAATGATAGATGTCGGCGGGCGACGCCGAACGGTTGTAGAGCTCCACCCATTCCGCCAATCCCGGCGCCGGGTCGTACATGATCTCGTTGACCACCACCGGGCTGCCGACGGTCAGGGCCAGCGCGGCGTAGTTGTCCCAGCGGTAGGCGTCGCTGCTGCAGGCCGCTGCGACGGCGATGGCGGCGACGCCCTCCTCCAGGCCCGGCATCGCGCAGCGCAGCGAGCAGGCGCCGGCCAGCGTGTCCAGCGCCAGGCGGGCATAGACGGTCTCGCCGGCGTCGGCCAGCGAGTCGCGGTCGTCGTCGCTGAACACGGTCAGCGACACATGGCGCGCCGCGCTGGCGCCGCGGCTGGCGATGGCGGCGACCAGCGCGAAGGGCCGTTGGGCGGGCGCGGCCGCCGGATCGGCGGCCAGGCCGGTCAGCGCCACGTCGTAGGGCGGCGGGTTGTTGGAATAGCCCGGCGTGGGCCGGGGGAAATCGATCCAATCACTGACGCGATTGGAATCGATGCCGTTGTGTTTCAAGCCCAGGCTATGGCCGCACTGCGAATTGGTGACAAACGTTCCGAGCGTCCACAGGCTGTCCTTGGCCGCATCCCCTTCCCAGGTCTGGCC
>DATJQG010000199.1:0-4343 GCA_035506015.1 Candidatus Edwardsiibacteriota bacterium | reverse complement strand
CGCGGCCCGGCGGTCATCGCCCCGGCCCAGGTAGACCATCCCCAGGTTGTACTGCACCTCCGCGGCATACGGGTGTTGGCCCGCCGAGTACTCCCAGAACGAGCGATCGCTGCGGTAGGCCCGGGAATAAGGCGCCAGCCTGGCCATGCCGGCCGCCACTAGCAGGATGACCGCCAGCGCCGGCAGTGCGGGCATCCTGGCGAACACCGGTTGATGGGTGTTCCCTCCCGCCAAGGCCATGCACAGGCCGGCCATCGGTATGTACAACCGATGCTCGTAACACGCCCCGAACCCGTTGGTGAAAGCAACTGCCGGCAACAGGAACAACATGAACCACGCCGTGCCATACAGGGCCAGGCGGTCCCGGTCGCGCAACGCCAGCGCCAGCAGGAACACGCCGACGGCCAGGCCGGCCATCACCGGCCAGATGCGGGTATCTTGCACCATCGGGAAAGGACTGAGGTCCCAGGGGAAGAACGCTTTGCCGCAGTACGTCAGCAGTTGGCAGACCGTTGACGGCAGTGTCGCGCGCTGGGCGGCCAGCGCTTCTCCCTGTGCCGCGGCGGCCGCCTGGCGCAGCAGCCAGTATCCGGTGAGGATCAACCCGTAGCATGCCGCAAGCAGGGCTGCGCGGCGTGCCGTGATCCGCCGTCGTGCCAGCAGCAACAGCGCCAAGGCCAGCGCCATCGGCAGCAACAGCGCGGTTTCCTTGGTCAGCAACGCGGCCAGCCATGCGGCCAGCGCCAGCAACAGCCAGGGCCAGCGCCGGCCTTCCAGGAACCGCCACGCGGCGACGAATGCCGGGAACAGGAACAGCGCCAGCAGGCTGTCGTTGCGGCCCGGCAGCGAAGCCACGGCCAGGGTCAGTGCCGGATGCACGGCGACCAGCGCGGCGGCGGCCAGCGAGCGGCCCGCGCTGATGCCCAGCGCCGTCAACAGCCAGAATAAACCCAGGCAGGCCCCGTAGTGGATGATGATGTTGATGGCGTGGTGGCACCATAATTGGTGGGAAATGGCCCATTCGGTGGCCCAGAAACTGAGCAGCATCATCGGCCGGTAATAGAACAGACCGCCCGGGAATACGATGGTGTTCTTCATGAACAGCAGGCCGGGGTTGGCCGCGCCGCGGGCATTGGCCAGTAGGTGCCAATCGTCGAAGCCCGTCAAACCGTACGCTAACGTGGGGCCGTAGGCCAACAGCACCAACAGCAACAGGCTGGCCGATGGATGGCCAATGAAGACAGCGATCGCCGCGTCGAAGGGTGTTTGACGCCGTTGCGCGTTCATCGTTCCGCACCAACAAAATAGGTAGGTTGCAAGCAACCTACCTATTTGCGAGCCCTGAACGGCCTTTAGTTCGAGGTGCCGGGGGTCAAAGTGATGGTCAGCACGGCGCTCTTGCCGTAGCCCGTGATGGTGTAGCCCCGGATCGAGCCCTGGTGCCCGACCTGGCCCTGGGCAGCCGCAGGAGCGGTGTTCCAGGTGATGGCGTTGGTGCCCGTCACGGCGGTCGAGAACGGGTTCTTGATGCTGGTCGGCACCATGCCGCCGAAGGTCGCGGCAGCGCCGGTCACCGTCGAGGTATTATCGGTCGGATAGTTGCCGTCCATCCTGGTCGAGAAGTCCTCGCTGGTCAGCTGCACGGTGTGCATGTTCGACTTGACGCCCGACTCCTTGGCCCGGTCCTGCATGCTCATGAAGTTCGGAATGGCGATCGCCGCCAGAATACCGATGATGACCACCACGATCATCAGCTCGATCAGGGTAAAACCTTTCCGCATACGCCCTCCTTTGTTGTTGATGTTTGAATTTGGAATATTACACAATGACTTAAATTTAGCACATCTCATGCCAGAATGTCAAGAATTTATTTGACGTGCAACTCATTTTCCTTGAACGTGTTTAAGAATAGGCAACGATCGGTGATAGACAACAGAGCATCATTTAACTATTGCATTCTGCAAATTGTCGCACAATGCGCCAATCATTGGACGGCACCCGGCCGGAGTGTGAACGGGATCAGGGCGTTATAACCGAATCCTGTGATCGTATACCCTCCTGCCGCCCCATCGTATGATACAATTCCTGAAGCGTTCGCCGGGGCCGACTGGAAAATGATCGCCGTGCCGCCGAATGGATTCTTGAGCGCAGGTATCATCTGTTGGAAAGCCACCATCATGCCGCCGGCGCCTATTGCCTGTGAGCTGCCGTCAGTCGGATATTGGCCATCGTGCCGCACGTCGAAATCTTCGGCCGACAGTTGGACCGTGTGCATGTTGGTCTTGACCACCGATTCCTTGGCGCGTTGCTGCATGGACATGAAATTGGGGATCGCGATGGCGGCCAGGATTCCGATGATCACGACCACGATCATCAGTTCGATCAGGGTAAATCCGCTCTTCATGATCGATGTCTCCCTTCTGAAGTTCATGCTGTACAATTATGCATGAATCATGCCGGAGAAAGAACCCGGCGACTATCGGAGCAAATGCTTGAAAAAATACTTCACGGCCAGCCACAACGTCCCGGCACCATAGGTGAGGCTGCGCGTCAGGTTGATGCTGGACGCTTCCTTGAAATAACGCACCGGCACCGGGATCTCCCCGATCCGGAACCCCAGTTCGACGGTCTGGAACAAAAACTGGGAATCGAAGATGAAATTGTCGGAGTTGCGCTGGTAATCGATCGCCTCCAGCACCTTGCGGCGGTAGGCGCGCATGCCGGAATGCCATTCACCCAGGTTCTGCCCGCTGGCCATGTTCTCGATGAACGACAGCGCGCGGTTGGCCACGTACTTGTACAGCGGCATCCCGCCGGCCAAGGCTTCGCGCCTGGTGCGGATCCGCGACCCCAGCATCACGTCGAAATAGCCGTCGCGGATCAGCGCCACGAAGTACCTGATCAGCTTGGGATCGTACTGGTAGTCGGGGTGCAGCATCACAATGATATCTGCCCCACTCTGCAGCGCCAGGGTGTAGCAGGTCTTCTGGTTGCCCCCATACCCCTTGTTGCGCTCGTGTTGGTGGACGCGCAGCCCGAGGTCCTTGGCCAACGCGACGGTGCGGTCAGCGCTGTGGTCGTCGACCAGGATGATCTCGTCGACACAGTCGCGCGGAATGTCCGCGACGGTCTGCGCCAGCGTCTTCTCGGCGAAGTAGGCGGGCAGCACCACCACCACCTTGGGGCGGCCGGCCGCGGCGTCAGCTGATGCCATAGTGCTTCATCTTGCGGTAGAGCGTGGCGTAATGGATGCCCAGCTTCTTGGCGGCGCGGGTCTTGTTGCCCCCGCATTCCTCCAGGGCGTTGATGATGGCCTGGCGTTCCCGGCCCTTGAGGGTCCCCGTGCCCTCGGCCGCGGCGCCGCCGCCGGGACGCTGCTCGGCGGACGGGGTCCCCGGCAGCATCGCCGCAGGCACGTGCGACGGCTCGATCACCAGTCCCGGCGCCAGGATCACCGCCCGCTCGATCACGTTCTCCAGCTCGCGGACGTTGCCCGGCCAGCGGTAGGCCAGCAGCCCGTCCCGGGCGGCGGGCGACAACCGCTTGGCAGGGGCTCCTTCGCGGCGCGACACCTTGCGCAGGAAATGCTCGGCCAGCAGGGGGATGTCGCTGCCCCGCTGCCGCAGCGGCGGGATCTGGATCGGGATCACGTTGATCCGGTAGAACAGGTCCATCCGGAACCGGCCCTGCTCCACGGCCCGCGCCAGGTCGATGTTGGTGGCCGACACCAGGCGGACGTCGACCTTGATCGGGCGGGTGCCGCCCACCGGCACGATCTCCCGCTCCTGCAGCACGCGCAGCAGCTTGACCTGGATGGCCGGCGAGGTCTCCGAGACCTCGTCCAGGAACACGGTGCCGCCGTCGGCCACCCGGAACAGCCCCTCCTTGTCGCGCACCGCGCCGGTGAACGAGCCCCGCACGTGGCCGAACAGCTCGGACTCCAGCAGGGTCTCCGGCAGCGCCGCGCAGTTGATGCAGACGAACGGGCCCTGGCTGCGGTGGCTCAGCCGGTGCAGCTCCCGCGCCAGCAGCTCCTTGCCGGTGCCCGACTCGCCGCAGATCAGCACGGTGCTGTCGCTGGGCGCGATCTGGCGCAGCAGGGCCATCACCTGCTGGAACCCGGGCGACTGGCCGATGATCAGGTCGGACGTCCGCTCGGGACCGTGCTGCGGGTGCTGGCCGACCAGCTCGATCCGCGCGAACCGGATGTAGTCGTCCACCGTCTTGATGATGGTGTCGATCCGCTGCTTGATCAGCACCGCCAGGCTCTGGGCCGCCCGGCTGTCGACCTTGCCCTCCAGGATCGGGTTGAGGGCCTCGTCGATGGCGCCGACCTCGGGCTT
>DATJQG010000198.1:0-4428 GCA_035506015.1 Candidatus Edwardsiibacteriota bacterium | reverse complement strand
TGTTTTTCGGTCCTTGTCCCGCATTTCGGGCAGGCGGGATTCTTCACCGAGGAGGAGCTCATCAGTTGTTCGAAACAGTGGCCGCAGCCGGTGCAGCGATACTCGTAGATGGGCATGTGGTGTTGGTCCTTTTGCGTAACGCGATTACTTGGCCAGCGCGGCGTCGATCTTCTGGGCAAGCGCGGCCTTGGGCATGGCGCCGATGATGGTGTCGACCACCCGGCCGCCCTTGAACACCAGCAGCGCCGGGATGCTGCGGATGCCGTACTGCGCCGACTTGGCGGGGTTGGCGTCGACGTCGACCTTGCCGAACTTCAGCTTGCCGGCGTACTCGCCCGACAGCTCCTCGAAGATCGGCCCGACCATGCGGCAGGGGCCGCACCAGCCCGCCCAGAAATCGACGATCACCGGCAGGTCGGACTTGAGCACTTCCTGGTCGAACGTGGCGTCGGTGAGATGGACCAATGGCATGGGATGCTCCTTACTTGCGATTCCGTTTCGGTTTGCCCTTTGATGCCGTCCGGCGCTGGAAGGATTCCAGCCGGATGGTGGCGAACAGCCGCGACTCGACGTCCTTGGGCACCGGGACATCGCCCAGGCCGCGGTAGAGGGTGATCGTTTTATTGAGCGTGTCGAGGTAGAGCTTGCAGTCGGGGCAATCCTTCAAGTGCCGCTCCACCTGGCGGCAGACCTGCTGCTGGAGATCCTTGTCAAGGTAGTCGGAAAAGGCCGAAACCATCCGCCGGCAATGGCCCTGCGGGCCGTGGGTATGTTTGTGTCTCATCCCTTCTCGCCCCCTTGCTGCGCGCCCCGTTCCGCCACCGTGCGGCGCAGCGCCTCGCGCCCGCGGTGCAGCCGCGACTTCATCGCGGGCAGCGACAGTTTGAGCACCCGCGCGACCGCCGCGCCGGACAGACCCTGCACGTCCCGCAGCACCACCACCGCGCGCTCGGCCGCGGGCAGCAGCTGCAGCGCCCGGTCGAGTTGCCGGCGCTGCTCGCTGCGTTCGGCCTGTTCCAGGGGCGACGGCCCCGTTGCGGCCACCTCGGCCGCCAGGTCCATCGGCTGCTGTGTCCCGCCGTGGCTTTTGCGGTAGCGCAGTTTCATCAGGCAGAAGTTCACCGCCAGCCGGTAGAGGTAGGTCGACACCGCCGAGCGGCCCTGGAACCGGGACAAGCTGCGGTAGAACGCGATGAAGGTCTCCTGCAGCACATCCTCGGCGTCCTGGCGGTTGCCCAGCATCCGCAGCGCCAGGGAGTAGATCCGCGCCTGGTTGGCCTTCACCAGCCGTTCGAACGCCCAATGATCGCCCTGGCGTGCGGCGGCGACGAGCGACCGTTCATCCGATGGCAACGTCATTTAGATGTCGATCCCCGCAAAAGGATTCCTGCTCATTATACTATGGTAAAGTATTCCGCAACAAAAGTCAAGCCTGGAAAATCCTCGGGGGCGGAGGACGGCGGGGGGATCGCCACGGCCATCAGTTCGCCTAACATTTTACAAGGGAAATCGTTAAAACGATCAAAAATCGCTTGACTTTGCCGGTATTCTGTGGCAAATTAGACGATAGCGGTGCCGGGTCGGTCCTTGGCGCCGCCGGATGAACGAACGATGACCAAAAAAACAAGCACCACTTCCCGGCCCGCCAAGCCGCGGACTGCGGCTCGCGCCGCGGCCGCGGCCGCTGCGTTGTTGCCGGCGGGAGCGCACGACCATCTCCGGGCCATCCTCGACCTGGCCGAGGACGCGGTCTATGTCAAGGACACCAAGCGCCGCTACCTGCTGGTCAACCCGGCGGCCGTGCGCTTCCTGGGCCGCCCGGCCAAGGCGCTGCTGGGCCGCACCGACGAGCAGGTGTTCGGCGCCGCGCTCAGCCGCGAGGTGGCGGCCCACGACCGCACGGTGCTGCGGACGCGCCGGGCGCTGACCTACGAGCGGCGGGGCCTGTCGGCGGGCAAGCCGCGCGTGTTCCTGACCACCAAGGTGCCCTATGTCGGCGCCGACGGGACGCTGCTGGGGCTGATCGGCATCAGCCGGGAGATCACCGAGCGTAAGTCGATGGAGGAGGCGCTGGCCGCCAGCGAGGCCAAGCACCGCTTGCTGCTCGACAGCATCCAGGCGCCGGTGCTGGCGCTGGACGACGAGCTGACCATCACCTACTGCAACAGGGCCTACGCCGCCTTCGTGGGCAAGGACGTGGCCGAGCTCGAGGGCAGGGACCTGTTGAAGGCCTTCCCGCGGCTGCGCGCCTCCAAGACCTACCAGGCCTACCGCGACGCGATCAGGACCGGCCGCCCCCAGACCGTGGAGGGGAAGATGGGCGACCGGTACATCTTTGCCCGGGTGTTCCGCACCCCCGCCGGCCTGCTGGCCATCGCCGAGGACGTCACCGAACGCAAGCACGCCGAACAGGAATTGCAGCGCGTCCACCAGGAGCTGGAGGCCCGGGTCGCCAAGCGCACCGAGTCGCTCAGCAGGACCAACCGGGCGCTGCAGCAGGAATCGGACCAGCGGCAGCGCACCGAGCGGGCGCTGCGGGACAGCGAGCACAAGTTCCGCGCCATCCTGGAGAACTCGCTGGACGTGATCACCATCCTCAACGAGGACGGCGTGATCAAGTACGCCAACCCCTCGCTGTCCGCGGTGCTGGGGATCGACCACCGCGAGGTGCTGGGCCGGAGCGTGTTCGACTACCTCCATCCCAGCGACATCCCGCGGGCGATCAAGGCCCTGAGCGAGGTGCAGCAGCGGCCGGGCGCGGCGATGACCATCGAGCTGCGGCTGCGCCACGCCGACGGCGGCTGGCGGCTGCTGGAGATCTCGGGCAAGTACATCCCGCAGTCGCAGATCCTGGGCGGGATCGTGATCAACGCCCGCGACGTGACGCAGGGCCGGCAGGCCGCCGACGAGATCCGCGAATCCGAGGAGCGGCAGCGCCTGCTGTTCGACCTGGCCCCGGACGCCTATTTCCTGTGCGACCTCAAGGGGGTGCTGATCGACTGCAACCAGTCCTGCCTGCGCCTGACCGGCCGCAGCAAGCCGGAGCTGACCGGGCACAGCCCGTGGGAACTGGGCCTGATCCCGATGGAGCAGGCGCCGGAGCTGACCGCCCTGCTGTCGCAGAACGCCACCGGCAGCGCGGCCGGGCCCGAAGAGTTCACGATCGCCGCCAAGGGCGGCGGGCCGATCAACGCCGCGATCACCACGCACCCGGTCAAGCTCAAGGGGCAACCGCTGGTGCTGGGCATCATCGCCGACATCACCGAGGCCAAGCACCGCCGCGACCGGGAGCGGGAGCAATTCCGGGAGCTGGAGTTCCTGTCGCGCACCGCGATGGACTTCGTCTCGATGGGGCCGGAGCGGGACATCTACGCCTACATCTGCGAACAGCTGGGCGCGTTCTGCAACGGGGCGATCGTCGGGATCAACGTGGCCGACCCGGCGGCCGGCGCATTCCGCTTCAGGGCGGTGGCGGGGCTGGGCCCGCTGCAGCCGGTGATCCAGGGCATGCTGGGGTTCGACCTGCCCGGCAAGTCCTTCGCCGACGTGCCGCCGGACACCATCAAGGCGATGTCCGCGGCCCGGCTGGACCGGCTGGCCGGCGGGCTGCACGAGCTGCTGTTCCGCGCCGTGCCGGCCGCGCTGTGCCGCGAGGTGGAAAAGCGGGCCGGGATCACCGAGGTCCACGCCATGGGGATCGTGGCCAAGGGGCGGCTGATCGGATCGGTCGCCATCCTGTCCCGCGGCGGCAGGCTGGCGAACCCGGCCACGGTGGCGACCTTCATCAACCAGGCGGCGGTGGCGCTGGAACGCAAGCAGGACGAGGAACAGCTGCGGCACGACGTCGAGGAGCGGGAGCGGACGGCGGCGGCGCTGCACAGCAGCGAAGAGTTCTCGCGGGCCATGATCGACCACTCGCCGCTGGGGATCTCGGTGCGCGACAGCGACGGCCGGTTGCTGGCCTGCAACGCGACCTGGCGGAAGATCTGGGGCGTATCGCAGCGCACCATGATCGAGGACATCACCGCCAACCAGCCGGAGCTGCTGATCCACGGCGACCGCAGCCTGCTGGGCGGCTGGCAGACCGCGGTGCAGCGGGTCTCCCAGGACGGCGGCACGCTATACATCCCCGAGCTGCGGATCGACCGGGGGCCGGCCGGCGGCGCCAAGTGGGTGGCGCTGCACCTGGCGGCCGTCACCGGGGCGGCGGGCGCGGTGGAACGGGTGATCACCGTCACCGAGGACATCAGCGAACGGGTGGCGTCCCAGCAGCAGCTGCGGCACAACGAGCAGCACTTCCGGGCGCTGATCGAGCACTCGTCCGACATGATCACCATCTTGGACAAGGACGGCGTGATCCGCTACATGAGCCCGTCGGGGCAGCGGGAGCTGGGATACGCGCCGGGCGGGATGGTCGGCAGCAACGTG
>DATJQG010000197.1:0-3728 GCA_035506015.1 Candidatus Edwardsiibacteriota bacterium | reverse complement strand
ATGACCTAAAATCCTGATAGTTCTTAATCATTTGTAGTTACGCGTCTGCCCTCCCCGAAATGGGGAGGGCAGTCTGCGAGTGAGTGTTTACGCGTTTTCGAGGAAGGCCTTGTACCCTTGGTACGTCGCATAGAGGTCGGCCACCGAGACCAGCTCGAACGGCGAGTGCATCGACAGCAGCGCCGGGCCGCAGTCGATCACCTCCATGTCGTACTCGGCCAGGAATTTCGCCACCGTGCCGCCGCCGCCCTCGTCCACCTTGCCCAGCTCGGCCGCCTGCCACGGCACCTTGGCGTCGTTGAAGATCTTGCGGACCTTGCCCGTGAATTCCGCGGACGCGTCGTTGGCCCCGCCCTTGCCGCCGTGGCCGGTGTACTTGGTCAGCACCAGGCCGAACCCGGCCTTGGCCGCGTTGGACAGCTCGTGCACCTGCTTGAAATTGGGCTCGACCCCGGCGTTGACGTCGGCCGAGATGCAGCAGGAGCCGGCCAGGCACGACCGCAGCTTGTGCTCGGGGTACTTGGGATCGTGCAGCTCCAGCATCTGTCCCAGGAAGTTCATCAGGAAATTCGACTGCATCCCGGTGTTGCCCTCGGAACCGATCTCCTCCTTGTCGACGCAGGCCACCACGGTGGTGCGGTCGGGTACCTTGAGGTCAACGATGGCGCGGGCCGCGGTGTAGCAGCAGATCCGGTCGTCCTGGCCGTAGCCGCCGATCAGGCTCTTGTCGAAGCCCACGAACCGCGCCGGGGCCAGCGGCACGGCCTCCAGCTCGGCGCTGATCAGGTCCTCCTCCTCGATGCCGTAGGCCGCGTGCAGGTGCTCCAGCACCGCCGTCTTGACCCGGCCCTTGGCCTCGCGGTCCTCCACCGGGATGCCGCCGCAGACGATCAGCATCTCCTCGCCCTTGATGGTCTCGCCGCTTTTGCGCTCGCCCTGCTCCTTGCGCGCCAGGTGCGGCAGCAGGTCGGGGATCACGAAGCAGGGGTCGCCGGCCTTGGCGCCGATGGCGACGTCGACGCTGCTGCCGTCGCGCCGCACCACGGTGCCGTACAGCCCCAGCGGCTGGCTGGCCCACTGGTACTTCTTGACGCCGCCGTAGTAGTGGGTGCGCAGCAGCGCCAGCTTCAGGTCCTCGTCCTCGAACAGCGGCCGCGGCTTGAGGTCGATGCGCGGCGCGTCCAGGTGCGAGGCGATCAGGTTGACGCCGCGCTCCAGCGGCTGGGTCCCGATCACGGCCAGCAGGATGTTCTTGCCGCGGTTGACCGCGTAGACCCGCGATCCGGGCTTCAGCCCCTTGGCCCTGTCGAGCGCGACGAAGCCGGCCTTTTCCGCCAGTTTGACCAGCGCGGCCGTGGCCAGCCGCTCGGTGCGGCCGTGGTCGATGAACGCCGCGTAGTCGGCGGCGAACTCGTGGTAGGCCGCGCGCGTCCGCTTGTCGGCGCTGTCCCACGCCGGGTTCGATTCATAGCCCAGCTTGTGCTTGGCAGCCATCTGGTTCCTTATCGTTGAAATTAATGATGATGCCGAAGACCGATGGTGCGCCCGCCCGTGACGGCGCGGCTCATTCCTGCTTCCTGGGCGCCGACCGCTCCAGCTCGCCGCGCATCAGGTCGGACCAGCTGGTGTCCGGGTACCTGAGGATGGCCTGCTCCCACGACAGGCGGGCCTGCTTGGTGTCGCCCAGCCGGTCGCTGAGGATCTTGCCGGCGCGGTAGGAAGCCTCCGCGGCCAGTGAAGTGTCGGTTGCCGATCGCCCCAGCTGCTGGTACAGCTGCGCGGCAGTGCGGAGATCGCGCCGCTGCTCGGCCAGTTCCGCCAGCCGCAGCCCGGCCTCGTCGCGCAACGGGCCGCCGTCCGGCGACGCGGCCAGTGTCCGGTAGCTGTCGGCGGCGGCCTTGAGGTCGAGCCGCAGCTCGGCGGCCCGCGCCGCCGACCATGTCCGCAACTGCGCTATTCTATCAGTTTTATTGGCCGAAATCAAGAGCAGCTGCGACAGCGCGTCGTTGACCAGGTCGCCCGCCGGACCGAGCTTAGTGACCTGGCCGTAGAGCTCCGCCGCCCGATCGTAGTTCTGTCGGGCGAACTCCAGCTCGGCCATCCGGAAATAGGCCTGCTGCCTGGTCCCGGAATCCTTGCCGGTTTCGGCCAACGGGATCAGCAGGGCCAGCGCGCTGTCGTTCTGCCCCGCGGCGGCCTGCACCGCGGCCGTGAGGAAAATCCCGTCGCTACGCAGAGTCCCGTTCCAGCTCCCGGCGTAGCGGTCGAGCACCTGCCGGGCCTCCCACGGCATGTGCCGCTGCTCCAGCAGCAGCCGGGCCAACGCGTACTGCGCCTCGGGCTGGCGTTGTCCGGCCAAGCCGGCCAGCAGGCGCTGCGCCGCGTCCAGGTCGCCGGCGGCCACCTGGTGGTCGGCCAGGCGCAGTTCCCATTGCTGCCGGTCGGCCGGCTGGCGCTTGAGGTATTGCCCGATCAGCTCGATCGCCCGTTCCGGCGGACCCTCGCGCTGCAGCAGGTTGCCCAGCAGCATTCCAACCCGCGGGGTGTTGGCGATGGCGCGGTAGCTGTCCCAGGCCCGGCCGATGTCCCCGGCCCGGGACCAGAGATCGCCCCGCAGCTTGAGCGACTCGTCGCGCTTCAACGGTTCGCGCTGCAGCCAGGCCGCGGTCTTGCCGTAGCCGGCCTGGACGGCGATGGCATCGATCCCCGCCGCGGCGCCGGCGGCCCCGTCCTCCAGCGCCAGGGCCAGCTGGTGGACCGCGTCGCCGTAGCGCAGCTGCGATTGGTAGAGGTCGGCCAGGTCCTGGGCGAACGCCGTTGCCGGCGTGGCCCGCGGTCCCGCCCACAGCAGCAGCTGCTCGGCTTCGGCCAGCGCGCCCGCCTGGCGCAGGGCGCTGGCGGCGCTGCGCGTCATCACCTGGTCCGACGCCCCCTGCAGCAGTTGCTTGAACCGGGCCAGCGCCTGTTGCGGTCGGTGTTCCTGCGCCAGACGAACAGCTAGCTGCCATTGGTCCATCGGGATCTTGGCCATGCGGGTCTGCGCGGACGCGGCAAGTACCGGCAGCGTCAATACCATCAACAGGAATGGAACGAAGCGCCTCATTGGCCCAGCGACCTGAAGTAATTCTCCAGCATCTGCTGGTATTCCAGCGGGAAATGCTCGTTGCGCCAGTTCTGCCATTGCTGGTAGTTCTTCCAGGATGGTTGCGGCGCACGGGCCTTGGCGCCGGGCCGGGCCGTTCCATCGTCCTTGCCGGCCTGGGCCTGGCGCTGCCGCGAGACGTCCCGCTCCTGCAGCGAGCGCTGGGCGTCCAGCATCCTGGTGAGGATCTTCTCCTGCCGCTGCTGCGTTTCCCGGCTGACCCTGCCCTGTTTGAGGTCTTCCACGACGTTCTCCATTTCTTGCGCCAGGTCGTCCAGCCGGCCGGCGCGGTCGGCGCGGTCGCCATAACGCTGGTTGAATTCCTGCAGGCCCTGGCGGATCGCCGCCTGCTCCGCGGCCAGCCGCGGGATCTGGCCCTGCATGGCCTGCAGCTGCAGCTCCGCCTGCTGGTCGGCCAGCTGCCCGGTCTGCTGGTTGAGCGCCTGCTGCCGCGACGACATCCCCTCGAGGTCCTCCATCATGTCGCCCGAGCCCGGGGAGCCGCCGCTTTGCGACGCCGACTGCATCAGCGCCATCGCCGCCTGGTTGAGCGCAGCCTGCGCGGCCTGGCCCTGCTCTCCGGCCT
>DATJQG010000196.1:0-4710 GCA_035506015.1 Candidatus Edwardsiibacteriota bacterium | reverse complement strand
GGTGTGTCCATCAGTCATCGCGAGCATTGCCCCGTGCCGCAGCGTGCGTGGCGATCCAAGGCTGGCAGCAGATTGCCACGCTTGTGCAGGACCCCTCTCCAACCTCTCCCCGCTGCGGAGAGAGGCACATAAAGATCTCGCAATGACGGGTAAGCCTCATAAGACACACTCCTGGTTCCCCTCTTGATAGAGGGGACGATGAAGGGTTTTGCATTTGACTTCGCCCAATAAATGGCTTATAATAAACGCTCGTATTCCTCTTGTCATGCTTCGACCTGCTCAGCATGACCAAACGATGTTGTCACCCTGAGCCTGTCGAAGGGTGACGGGCAGGATGATCCTTCAGACAGCCAGGCAGGAAAGGCATCTCAGGATGACATGGCCCAGCGGCGTTCCCTTTTATCTTTCGTCTTTTCACTTTTAACTTCCAACATACCCATGGCGCGACGCTTCCCCGGCGGGCACGAGTGGCCCGCGACGCGGTTCCTGTACGGCACGCCGATCGAGCACGGCGCCTTCGGCGCCGAGCTGGCCATCCCGTTGTGGGGCGGCGGCGCGGCCGCGGTCAGGCCGGGCGCCGAGCTGCGGGCCCACCAGGCCATCGGCGCGGACCGCAACGGGCTGCCGGTGTTCTGCCCCTGCGACGGGACGGTGGCCGCGGTGGAGGACTTCGCCGAGCTGGCCGTGCGGCCGCAGCGCCGCAACATCCCGCGGCTGACGGTGCGCGTCAAGGTGCGGGTGCAGCAGGGCCCGCCCGAGCCGGCGTTCGAGCCGCGGCCGCGGTTCTGGGAGCTGACCCGGGCCGAGCTGGACCAGCGGCTGTTCGCCGCCGGCGTGCTGGACCTGCGGGGCAAGGAACTGCCGAAGGCAGTGGTCTTCGACGGGCTGGACCCCGAGCCGCCGCTGTCGACCAACCTGCGCCTGCTGCTGGAGCGGCCGGCCGAGCTGATCGAGGGAATGCGGATCCTGGTGCAGGCCCACGGCGCGACGGCGGCCCGGCTGGCCGTGCCGGCGCGGCAGCGGGCGCTGTACGCCAAGCTGCGCTCGCTGCTGGCCTCCAGCGTCAACCTCAAGGCCGAGCGGGTGGCCAACGTCTACCCGGCGCGCCACCGCGCCATGCTGACCCACAGCCTGCGGTTCCCGGCGGACGCCGCGATCTACTCGATGGAGGACGCGCTGCGGGCACGCCAGGCCGTGGTGGAGGGGCTGCCGCTGGTGGCGCAGTTCTGCACGGTGTGGGACGAGCGCGGCAAGCAGTACCGCAACCTGGAGCTGCCGGCCGGCACCACCGTCGCCGGCGCGCTGGGCGGGCAGTCGCGCAACTACGACGGCCACAAGCTGGTGCTGGGCGGGATGCTGTCGGGCCTGGCGGTCCACACCGCGGACGCGCCGCTGGAGCGGGGCACGGCCGGCGTGCTGCTGCTGGACGCCAGCCGGCCCTCGCCGCGCGCCGCCTGCATCAACTGCGGCAGCTGCCTGGCGCTGTGCCCGGCGCGGCTGGCCCCGATCCAGATCTACCGCCAGTCCCACGACGGCCGGCGCGACGAGCTGGCGCGGTTGGCGCCCGGGTCCTGCGTGGCCTGCGGCCTGTGCAGCTACATCTGCCCGGCCCGGCTGGACCTGGCCCAGCAGGTGCACGTGGCGCGGCGGATCATGCGGGAGGACGCGCCGTGATCGTGCTGTCGCACTGGCCGCACATCCGCAACCCGGTGCGCACCGGCCGCATCGCCTTCGCCTCGGCGCTGGCCTGGCTGCCGCTGGCCGCCGCGGCCTGCGCGCTGTGGCCGCGGGCGTTCCCGACGACGCTGGCCGCCACCGCGGCCGTGGCGCTGGGCTTCGCCCTGCTGTCCGGCCGGGGCCGGCTGTACGGCGCTGCCACCGGCTGGTGCCTGGCCGACGCGGCGCTGCTGGCCCTGCTGATGCCGGCCGGCACGCCCTGGCACGTCCCGGCCCTGCTGATGGCCGCGATCGGGGGCCTGCGGGCGCTGTTCCGCAACCGCGGGTTCACGCCGCCGCTCAACTTCACGGCCGTGGCGCTGGCGGCCTCGCTGCTGCTGACCGACCGGGCCGCGCTGGCGGTGTCCGGCCCGGGGCTGGGCGAGGGCTTCGGCACCGGCTCGTTCTATTTCCTCAGCGGCTACTGGCCGCTGGCGGCCACGCTGCTGCTGCTGCCGGCCATCCTGGGCCGCTGGTTCAAGTGGACCTCGCTGCTGTCGTTCCTGCTGGCCGCGGGCGGCGCCGCCGCCGTCGCCGGGTACCTCAACGGGTGGCAATACGACGTGTCGGCGGTCGAGCCGCAGGCCTACGCCGCGCTGGTGGCGGGCATCGGGCTGGTCGCCGACCAGCGCTCGTCGCCCCTGGCCCGCGGCGGCCAGGCCTGGGCCGGAATAGTCGCCGGCCTGCTGTTCGCGCTGTTCGCCTGGCGCGGCCTGCCGTACCAGGGCATGGTGATCGCACCGCTGGCCGCCAACCTGCTGACGCCGCTGCTGGACTACCGGGCCGGCGCGCCGCAGGCGGCGCAATGACGGTTCTCCGGCGTGATCATGTGGTGTCACTTTCTTGTGACCAAGAAAGTAACCAAAGAAGTCTTGACGCCCGGCGATACCAGAAGTCACGATGTCCCGCGCCGCAGTTTCTTGAACCAGAACCAGCTCGTAGCCGCCGACCCAAGAAACTTCACGCGGCGCCTTTGCCCGGCAGTATCACCGATGGCGGGAACCAGCCTTGGTGACGCATCATCCGGACGATACCCCTCGCCGAAACGGAGAGGGGCAGGGGAGAGGTCAACGAGGGAATAATTACCAGACACACCCCCTTCGGTAGTAAAAAATAAAGGCTTCTCAGGGCGGGCTCTTGTTCCCCTCTTTATAGAGGGGACACAGAAAAACTGTCACCCCGTTCCCGTATCATTGGCACATCAACACGATGGATATAACCTTGAAGGAGCGATGACCATGTCGGAGCAATCGGGCGAGAAAGTCA
Organism: Candidatus Edwardsiibacteriota bacterium; assembly: GCA_035506015.1. Classification (GTDB taxonomy): domain Bacteria; phylum Edwardsbacteria; class AC1; order AC1; family EtOH8; genus DATJQG01. Next base: position 1,728 of record DATJQG010000196.1, on the reverse strand, counting down.
AGGCCCTGGACCTGGCGATGTCCCAGATCGAGAAGCAGTTCGGCAAGGGGTCGATCATGAAGTTCGGCTCCCATGCCGCCGTGGTGCAGGTGGCGGTGATCCCCACCGGCGCGCTGTCGCTGGACGCGGCCCTGGGCGTGGGCGGCGTGCCGCGCGGCCGGATCATCGAGATCTACGGCCCGGAGTCCTCGGGCAAGACCACGCTGGCGCTGTCGATCGTGGCCCAGGCCCAGAAGATGGGCGGCGTGGCGGCCTACATCGACGCCGAGCACGCCATGGACCCCAAGTACGCCAACGCCATCGGCGTGGACATCGACAACCTGCTGATCTCCCAGCCCGACACCGGCGAGGAGGCCCTGGAGATCTGCGAGACGCTGGTGCGCAGCAACGCCCTGGACGTGATCGTGATCGACTCGGTGGCGGCGCTGGTGCCCAAGGCCGAGATCGAGGGCGACATGGGCGACAGCCACATGGGGCTGCAGGCCCGGCTGATGTCGCAGGCCCTGCGCAAGCTGACCGCGGTGGCGGCCCGCTCCAAGACCTGCATCATCTTCATCAACCAGATCCGGATGAAGATCGGCGTGATGTTCGGCAACCCCGAGACCACGCCGGGCGGCTTGGCGCTGAAGTTCCACGCCTCGGTGCGGATGGACATCCGGCGGATCGAGTCCATCAAGCAGGGCGAGGAGAACATCGGCAACCGGGTGCGGGTCAAGGTGCTGAAGAACAAGATGGCGTCCCCGTTCCGCACCGCCGAGTTCGAGATCATCTTCGGCCAGGGCATCTCCTACCTGGGCGACCTGCTGGACCAGGCCGTGGAGCAGAACATCATCGAGAAGACCGGCGCCTGGTTCTCGTTCAAGGGCGAGCGGCTGGGCCAGGGCCGCGAGAACGTGCGCGAGATGCTGAAGAACAACCCCGACATCCTGAAGGAGGTCGAGGCGCAGCTCAAGGCCAAGCTGGGCCTGGGCCAGCCCGACGCGGTGATGGCCGCGGCCCCGGACGGGGAGGAGGAGAAGGAGGAGCCCGAGGTCAAGGAGAAGGAAAAGAAGAAGCCGAAGAAATAGGGCGGGTCCGCCATCGGCAGAGCGCGGCCTCCGAACGGGGGCCGCGTTTTCATGCGATATTTCGCTTGGATTTTCGCGGGTTATTGGATACAATTACAGATCATGAAACATGGCAGTACGGGGTGTCACCCTGAGGAATGCACCGTGCCTGGCAAGCCGGATGGGTGACGGCGCTCATCCTTCAATCTGTCAGGCGGGGTGTTATCTCAGGATGACACGAAGGACGACAGTCACCAGGACCAGATAACTCAACATAGCAATCCTGTCCATTCATCATGGCTAACGCCACCGCCAAGGAATACGCCCTGAAGCTGCTGTCCGTCCGGCCGCGCAGCGTGGCCGAGCTGCGCCAGCGGCTGGCGATGCGCCACTTCACGGATGCCGCCATCAGCGAGGCTGTCGCCGACCTGCTGCGGGCCGGCCTGCTGGACGACGCCAAGTTCGCCCAGCTGTGGGTGGAGAGCCGCATCTCGTCCAAGCCGATGGGGCCGGCCCGGCTGCGCTCCGAGCTGCTGGCCAAGGGCGTCGACCGCGAGACCATCGCCCGGGTGCTGTCGGACAAACGGGAGGACCTCGACGAACAGGGCGCGGCGCTCAAGCTGGCGCGCAAGCGCTGGGACTTGCTGCGTGACCTCGAGCCCCAGGCGCGGGAGCGGCGGAT
>DATJQG010000195.1:0-2742 GCA_035506015.1 Candidatus Edwardsiibacteriota bacterium | reverse complement strand
CGGTCAGCTTCTGGATGTTGCCGGCGCCCTGCGGGTTCCCCGGCCCGACGTATTTCGAGCCGAAGAACGAGAACAGCGTGTCCTGGTTGTACATCTCGCCGAAGTCGTTGCCCGCGACCAGCAGGCACTTCGAGGTGTCGTTGGCGAACTTGACCAGCGAATCGCGCTGCTCCGGCTGGATCACGCCGGCGCTGGCGCCGTCGGCGGCGTAGCCCAGGTCCATCACGCAGATGTCGTACTGCTTGCTGTTGATCTTGCCCTGCTTGCGCCACATGTACGCCAGCGTGTCGGTGTCGTCGACTTTGAAGAACATCTGGCCGGGGATGTTGCGCTCGGCGATGGCCAGGACGTAGGCCGAGTCCAGCGGCACGTAGACCGAGTCCGGCTCGGCGATCGGGTCCTCGTTCCACGCGGTCATCGGGTTGTCGTAATCCTTGGCCGGGTGGTACCAGATCCTGCGGCCGTTGGCCCGGTCGGCGCTGATGTTGTAATTGACGTCCATCTCGTCCAGGGTATCGTCCTTGGAATCGAGCGCGTAGTACTGGCCGAAGATATCGCCCAATCCCTGGGCGCGGCTGGAATCGAGCCAGGCCAGCGAGAAGAAGTTGCCGTAGCGGCAAACGTCCGGCGTCCGCTGGCCGTTGGCCCAGTTCTCGTTGACTACCTTGACCGTCGTGCCCCAGCGTCCGTACTGGTCGTAGTACCTGGACCTGATCTGGTACTTATAGGTGCTGCTGCTGGAATCGGCCCAGCAGGTCCAGAACGAGGTGCGGTCCGGGCCAGCGGCTACGCTCGGCGTGCGGCAGGCCACCGGCGTGGTGGAAGGATTCACCTTGACGTTCTGGTCAAGGACAGCGCCGCTGGGGTCGTAGCGGCTGGAATAGATGTCGCCGTACACGTGGTTGCGAAAATCCAGCCAGACGATCGTGAAGAAGCCGGTGTCCTGCGCGGCGATGGCCGGTGTCACATGGTTGAGCTCCGTATAGGACTTGTCGTCGTTGACCCGCTTGCTGGTGTCCGTCGGCGTCAGATTGGTTTTATAATAGCGGTAGAAGATGCTGGCCCGGCTGCCGTAGCGGTAATCCTGCCAGGCGATGGCGATGCCGTTAATGCTGGAGCTGACCACCGGGTTGATATGCGGGTATTTCGTGCCGTCGTCGTTGATCTTGATGTCGCCGGTGCGCGGGCTGCACTTGAAGTCGAACAGCCGGGCCCAGACATCAAATTGCCCGTCGCGGTCGTCCTGCCAGACGACGACGAAATCCTGCGTCTTGGGGTCGACCGCGATCTGCGGATTCACGGCATTGCCTTTCACCGCTTCGGTGACGAGAAACTCATCGGTCATCGGCTTGCCGTTCTTGTCCAGCTTGCGGCCGAAGATCTGCCACACCTCGCCCGATTTCTGCAACGAATCCTGCCAGACCGCGAAATAGAATGTGCCGGTGGTACCGGCGACGTCGGGATTCTGCTGGATGTGCTCGTCGATCCGCACCTGGTTCACCAGAAAGGCGTCGGTGGCGGCCTGCGGCTTGCGCGTCCAGACCCGGCCGTAGATGTTCCAGTTGCCGTCGCGGGCGTCGGCCCAGGCGTACAGCGAGTTGTAGCCCGCGGCCATCACCGCGGCCGGCGTCTGCTGGGGCGATTCCCCGGCGTCGTTGTCCCACAGGAAGATCCTGACGGTATCCGGCGCGGCTTGGGCGGCCGCCGCCAGCGAGGCCAGCAGGGCGGCTGCGAACAGGAATTTCTTCATGATGTACCTCCGATCGGATCGGTCTTCCAGCCTGGTTATTTTAGCCATGTGAATTTTCGGATCATCGTATTTTTCCCGTCGGACAGCCGGTAGAAATAGACCCCAGCGGGAACAGGGCGGCCCTGATCGTCCCGCCCCCGCCAATTAGCCGTGTATGCGCCGATGGCGAGGTCGCCGTCATACAGCGTGCTGATCAGGCGCCCGCAGATGTCGTAGATCCGCAGGGTGACCCACGCGGCCGCCGGGACGGCGTAATCGATCGAGATGCGGTCCCGCGCCGGGTTGGGATGGCACTGGGTCAGGGCCAAAGCAGTGACGGCCGGTCCGCCGATCACCACCGAGACCGGACCGTGCCAGGCAACGTTGCCGCCGAGGTCCTGGTCACCCAGCAGGTAATAGTAGGTGTTGCCGGGGAGCACGGTCTTGTCGGTGTAGTCGTAGTCGTGCCCCGCAGCGGCGGAGCCGGCCGCAGGTACGGTGGCCAGGGAGACGTAGCCGGCGTCGGGCCGCGGCGAGCGCTCGACCAGCCAGGCGTAGCTGCCGTTCTCGCTGGCCGTCGACCATGACAGCGTGACGGCGTTGGCGCCGGCGGCCGCGGTGAACTGGGACAGCTCGATCGCCAGCGGCTGGGCCGTGGCGCGGGGCGATAGGTTGCCGCGCAGTCCGTTGCCGACGGAGAAATAGTACGGGTAGCGGGCGATGGCCTTGGTTCCCTTCGACCCGGTGGGGTTGGCGGTGGGGAATGCCCGGATGCAGGCCTCGCCGGTCTCATTCAGCGCCAACGCCAGGTACTTGAAGGCCCGCGTGGTGTCGTAAGCGATGAAACTGAACGGTACCCTGATCTCGGTGAGGTCGGTGCCCAGCAGCGTGTCCAGCGAGTAGTAGGCCGTGCTGTAGGTGGCGATGCTCTCGGCCCAGGCACTGCCGCCCCACTTGTACAGCTTGCACTTGCTGCCCAGCGAGTCGAGGATGAAGCAGTAATCCGGCTTGAA
>DATJQG010000194.1:0-2834 GCA_035506015.1 Candidatus Edwardsiibacteriota bacterium | reverse complement strand
GGTGGGTGCCCAGCTTGACCATGGCCTCGCCCAGGAAATAGTAGGCCTTGTCGTACTGGCTCTGCCGCAGGTGGATCCAGCCCTGCTTCTGCAGGATCTGGGCCTTCTCGAAATCGGACGCGGCCAGGGGCTGGAGCGCCGTCAGCACGGCCAGGGCCTGGGCGTGCGAGCCCCGGTCGGTCAGCGCCTGGCTCAGCGCCAGGCCCAGCGGGAACCTGTCCCGGCCCTGGGCCTGCTCGTAGCGCTGCCGGGCCTCGGCGATCGCTTGATCGGGGATGTCGGGATTATTCTCTGGCATGCTGGCGAGGCGTGGTGCGATGTTGCGGTGCGATGGCGGGAACCCCGATGCCTATTATAGCAAGAATTATCGAAATGTAAAGCCAAAAATGGACCGGACGGCGCAGCAGAAAACCCGGAAGCGAAAACGCTTCCGGGTTTTGGGGTGGATGAGGGGACTTGAACCCCCGACCTTCGGAGCCACAGTCCGACGCTCTAACCAATTGAGCTACATCCACCGTGTGCTGAACGGCCAACGGCCATATTTTACCATGCAGCGAGCGGCTTTGTCAATCGCTTTTCCCGGGGCCGCGGAGCGGGCGGGGGCCGTTTTTGTCACCCCGGCCGATTATGATCACAGCATCAACGATGATAATCATAGGTGGAGATACGATGATGCTGCGAAAGATCGCGATCCTGCTGTTCCTGTACCATGCCGTGGGCACCTGCACTTCGCAAGCCAGGACCAAGGCCGCAATTGCTCATGGCCAAGGCAAAGGGATCAATGTCCAAAGTATCCGAGTGGTTCTATGCGGATCGAGTCAGAATATTGCCGAGGCAACAACGGAACATGTTTCCGAAAATTGTCGTCCCTGAAAGTTAATATTATACACGCCTGAGAGCCAGGCACAACAATAGTAACCGAGAATCACCAAGAGGAGTGTGTGAACATGGAAGAAACGAAGAACCAGATCAAGAGCTTTACCGACCTGATCGTCTGGCAGAAGGCCGTCGAGCTATTCACGATGGTCACCGAGGACGTCGAGAACTTCCCGGACAAGCGGGTGTCGCTGTCGCTGGCCAACCAGGTGGTGCGCAGCGCCGGCGCCATCGGCGCCAACATCGCCGAGGGCCACGGCAAGGGCGGGGCCGGCGGCTTCCGCTACCGGCTGAACGCGGCCCGGGGCTACGCCTGCGCCACGCAGGACTGGTACCACAAGATGGCGCGGCTGGGCTACCTGCCCGAGCCGGTGGCCAAGGCCCGGCTGGACCTGCTGGACGGCATCGTGCGGATGCTCAATTCGCTGATCGCCAAGCTGTACGCCCGGGAGAAGGACAAGGATCAGGAAAAAAACCAGGACCAGAAATAGCGGCCGCCCGCGGCTCTCGGGCAGATGCTTGATCCCAACGATCGCCAGACGACTGTCTGGCGATTCGTCATTAGGATTTATATTGACAGGCGCAGCGAAAGAATCGTATCATTCATCATTACCGATCGATAGCGCTACCAACATCAGGACATTCTATCCATGGCACAATCAAAAACCGAGCGCCTGATCGAGCTGATCGGGCTGCTGCTGAAGCACCGCTACCCGGTGTCCAAGGCCCGCATCCGCTCGTCCATCCCGCAGTACGCGGCGCTGGGCGACGACAGCTTCGACCGCACCTTCGAGCGCGACAAGAAGGAGCTGCGCGGCCTGGGCGTGCCGCTCAAGGTCTACACCATCGCCGGGCGCGAGGAGGTGACCTCGCCGGCCGCGGCCGCCACGCTGGACGCCGACGAGGTGGGCTACGCCGTCGACCGCGCCGAGTACTACCTGCCGCAGCTCGATTTCTCGGCCGAGGAGTGGACCGCGATCGCGCTGGTGGGGGCCGGCGGAGCCGCCGTCAACGAAGTTGCGCTGGACAGCCTGATGCACAAGATCGCCTGCCAGCGGCCGGCCGGCGCGGCCGCGCCGGCGGCCCAGCCCGAGCTGGGCGTGGCCGGAAGCCAGCGGGCCGAGGCCAAATTGGAGCAGCAGAATTTGGCCCTGCTGGAGCGCGCGGTGCAGGAGAACGTGCGGGTGGAGTTCGACTACCACACCATCAGGCGCGACAGCACCGAGCGGCGGCAGGCCGATCCCTACGTGCTGGTCTACAACGGCGGCGTCTGGTACCTGGTCGGGCACTGCCACCTGCGGCACGACATCCGCGTGTTCAAGCTGTCGCGCATCTCCAAGCTGAAGCTGCTCACCAAACTGCCGCCCTTCACGATCCCGGGAAATTTCCGCAAGGAGGATTACCTGGGGCGCAAGGCGTGGGAGTTCCCGGCCGGGCCGCCGCAGGAAGTCACCTTGGCGGCCGATCCCGACCAGGGCTGGCTGCTGAAGCGCGACCTGGGCGGCCGCGCCAAATGGGACAAGGCCGGGAACAAGGCCGTGCTGACCGTCAGCAACATGGCGCCGTTCATCAGCTGGGCCGCGGCCAACTGCGACCGGGTGCGGATCGTGTCGCCGCGCGAGGCCGCGGACAAGGTGGCGCTAAGGCTGAAGCAGACAGCGGCACTCTACCGGTAACGTCATGTTGAGCGTGCCGTCGTGCCTTGCTCTCGAAACATCTGTGCCGGGATTGGATAGATCCTTCGATGGTCTGGCGCGGTGTGGGGCTCAGGATGACGGTCGGATCTGGATTCCCGCTTTCGCGGGAATGACGAGCCGGTTATGATCGCAATTAAATAAATCCATGTTCACCTGTGTCCATCTGTGGATAGCATAATCTTTTTGGAGTCCGTTCATCATGGCGAAAAGTTCGAAAGAAATACACCGGCTCTTGACCCTGATACCGTTCCTCAACAGCCG
>DATJQG010000193.1:0-2588 GCA_035506015.1 Candidatus Edwardsiibacteriota bacterium | reverse complement strand
CAGCACCCTCATCCGCTCGTCATCTCCCGCGCCAGGTGCCACAGGAACTTCCATCCCAGCGAGGTCTTCAGTTTGGACTGGCCGCCCTGGCGCGCCAGCTCGTGGCTGGGGACCTCGCGGATGCGCCAGCCGGCCTTGATCGCCCGGATGGTCAGCTCCTGCTCGATCAGGAAGTCGTCGGCGGTCAGCCGCAGCCGCCGCGCCGCCGGCACGCTGACCGCGCGGAACCCGTTCTCGCAGTCGGTGACTTCGGTGCGCCAGCGCCACTGCAGCATCCAGCTGATGACGGTGCCGCCGACCTGCCGCACCACGTTGTCCAGCGTGCCATGGAACTCGTCCGACCCGCCGCGCAGCCGCGAGCCGATCACCATCTCGGCCTGGCCGGCGGCGACCGGCGCTGCCAGTTCCGGGATGTCCCGGGCGACGTGGGAGCCGTCGGCGTCCATCAGCACCAGCACCTCGCCGCCGGCCCGGGCGATGGCCGTGCGCACGCCGTCGCCCTTGCCGCGGCCGTTGTCGCTGATCACGGCGGCGCCGGCCTGCCGCGCCAGCGCCGCCGTGCGGTCGCGCGAGCCGCCGTCGACCACCAGCAGCTCGCCGGCGAACGGCCGCGCCGCCCGCACCACGCCCTCGATGGTCTGCTCCTCGTCCCGGGCGATGATGGCGACGGTGACGGTCACGGCCGCGCTCCCGGCAGCCGCCGTTGCGCCTGCTGCATCACCTGCTGCGCCTTGATCCGCTCCTTGCGCAGCCGCGCGGCCGACGCGTCGTCCAGCGGCAGCTCGATCGCCTCCCTGGCGGTGCGGTAGGCGTCGGCATAGGAGCCGCCCTCGTACAGGCAGTTGGCCAGCCGGGCCTTGATGGCCACGCGGTTGTAGTTGTTCATCGGCCTGGCGTCCTCGACCAGCTGCAGCAGCCGGCGGTAGCCGGCCGCGGCCTTGGCCCACTGCCCGGTGCGGAAGTAGACCTCCGGGGCGCCCCAATGGAAGGCGTGGTTGGCGGGGAACTCCTGTTCCAGCGCCAGCGCCGCCGCCAGCGCCCGGTCGTACTTGCCGTAGTCGATGCAGACCCACACCATGCCGTTCTGCGCCATCACCCGGGCATAGCGGCCGCGCTCGGCCGCCAGGGCCAGTTCGGCGACGCCCTGGTCGCGCTTGTCGCCGATGAACGGCAGCCAGCGGAAGATGCTGGCGGCCTTGGTGCGGAAGTAATGGTACGAGCCCAGCCCCAGGTAGGCGTCGTACAGCGCGGGGTCCAGCTTGACGGCGCGGTCGAGGTCGTCCATCCCGGTCAGGCCCTTGTTGAGGGCGGCCAGCATGCTGCCGTGCCGGGCGTCGCGGGCGGCCATGTAGGCGTAGGTGCCGCCGCGGAAGAAATAGGCCCAGGCGTCGCGGGGATCGGCCTTGACCGCGGCGGTGGAGCGCGCCAGCGCGCTGTCCAGATACGCGGCGTAGCCCGGGTCCCAGGCATCGCTCTCGTCCGCCAGGGAGCGCAGCTGGTAGGCGCCGGCCATCAGGAAATATCCCGCGGGATGCTGGGGGTGCTCCCGGATGAACGCGCGGAAGGTGTCGCAGCAGGCCTCGTACTGGCCCTGGTACAGCAGGGCCAGCCCGCGGTCCAGGCGGCCGTCGAACTGCTGCGCCAGCGGCGCGGCCGCGGCCGCGGCCGCCAGCACCCAAACAGCGGCGGCCAGCCGGCAGCGTTTCAAGCATGAGATCATGATTGATAGTATCATATCTGGCGCCGCCATGCAAGCGGGAACCGCGGGCTCCCCGGGAAGATGTATTGACTTTCGGCGGGCCGATGGGGTATGATATCATCGCTTTGAAAGGACGGGGAACATGATGTTGACGGCATGCCTGCTGCTCCAGCTGGCGGCCTGCGCCGTACCGCAGCCGCCCTGGGAGAGCTACGCCGATTTCAAGGACATCAACCAGCTGGCGACGGACAGCGCGGGGCGGACCATTTACGGCGCGACCAACGGCGGCACGTTCCGCTTCGCGGCGGCCGACACCACGTTGCTCGGCCATGCCACGAACCTCGACGGCCTGCCGCGCATCGAGGCCAGCTGCGTCGCCGTCGCGCCCGACGGCCGCACCTGGATCGGCACCACCGGCGGGGGCATCGGCTGGTTCAGCAGCGCGGGCGGCGCCGCGGGAGTCCCGATCAACGGCGACGCCGGATTGCGGTCCGACACCATCCTGGCCCTGCTGTACTACCGCAGCGGGACGGCGGAGCGCGTCGTGGCCGGCATGCCCGGGGGGCTGGCGCTGATCGACGCCGCGGACGGCTCGGTGCTGCGCAATTTCTACCAGAGCCAGGGCTATCCGGTCCGCCGCGCGGTCAAGGCGCTGGCGCTGCGTCATGATTCGCTGTGGGTCGGCACCGACAGCGGCGTGGCCGTCGCCCCGATGGCGGGTATCTATGCGGCAGCCAACTGGACCAGCTACACAACCATCGCCGGCCTCTCGCCCGACATCCGGTCGCTGTTCGCCACCGACACCATGATCGTCGCCGGCACGGTCAACGGCGCGGCCCGCTGGCTGTCGGGACCGACCTGGCAGCGCTGCGGCGGCATCGGCGGTCCG
>DATJQG010000192.1:0-3562 GCA_035506015.1 Candidatus Edwardsiibacteriota bacterium | reverse complement strand
TATAAGCCGTCCGCAGTGAAAAAGCATCGCATATGAAAAAAACCGTCCCCCTGATCATCACCTTCCTTACCGGGCTGTACATGATCGTGGCCTACTTCGTGCCGCACCCGCTGATCACCGACAGCGCGCAGCAGATGCAGGGCTGGGAGATCATCATCGTGGCCTTCACGCTGGCGCTGGGCATCGGCAACCTGGTCATGGTGCACGGCGAGAAGATCCAGCACCGGCACGAGGGCTGGGCCTACAGCATCGTGCTGCTGGCCTGCCTGGTCGGCATGATGGGCATCGGTCTGTTCTGCGGCATCCGGCAGCAGGACCGCTTCCCCGCCTACTACTGGCTGTACATCAACGTGATGGCGCCGCTGGAGGCGGCGATGTTCTCGCTGCTGGCCTTCTTCATCGCCTCGGCCGCCTACCGCGCCTTCCGGGCCCGCAACAAGGAGGCGTCGCTGCTGCTGATCTCCGCGACCATCATCATGATCGGCCGGGTGCCGCTGGGGTCGTGGCTGTGGCTGAAGCTGCCGTGGCTGGGGTCCCATTTCCCCCATCTGCTGGACAGCGTCACCCAGTGGATCATGGACGTGCCCAACGCCGCCGGGCAGCGCGGCATCAAGATCGGCGCGGCGCTGGGCGCGGTGTCGATGGCGCTGCGGATGATGCTGGGCATCGAGCGCTCGTACCTGACCACCGGCGGCGGGCAGTGAGGTGACGCCATGAAAGCGTTCTTCGCCAAGCTGATGCGGATCGACCGGCGCTGGATCTTCCTGGCCATGGGCCTGGTGGTGGGCGGCGCGCTGCTGTCGAGCATCGTGTTCCCGACGCTGGAGATCTCGCCCGACGTCCGCACGGCCTACGACCTGATCGACCGGCTGCCGGCCGGCAGCGCGGTGCTGTATGCCTGGGACTACGACCCCGGCAGCCAGCCCGAGCTCTACCCGCTGTCGGGTGCGATGCTGCGGCATGCCATGCGCAAGGACCTCAAGGTCGTGATGATGGGCCACTGGCCCAACGGCATCCCGCTGATCGAGCGCCAGATCGACGAGGTCATCAAGAGGGATTTCCCGCAGAAGCGGTACGGCGTGGATTACGCCAACCTGGGCTACAAGAGCGGCCAGAACGTGGTGGTGATCACGATGGCCAAGTCGATCAAGGACGCCTTCCCGACGGATTACTACCAGACGCCGGTGGACTCGCTGCCGCTGCTGCGCGAGGTCAGGTCCCTGCGCGACTGCAAGGCCATCGTCTCGTTCTCGGCCGGCGATCCCGGGCTGACCATGTGGATCCAGTTCGCCTGGCAGCGCTTCCACATCCCGGTGACCGGCGGCTGCACCGCGGTCAGCGCCCCGGAGTTCGCGGCCTACCTGCAGTCCGGCCAGCTCAAGGGGCTGATGGGCGGGATGCGGGGCGCCGCCGAGTACGAGGTGCTGGTCGGCCGCCAGGGGCTGGCCTCGATCGGCATGACCGCCCAGAGCCTGGCCCACGCCCTGATCGTGCTGTTCATCGTGATCGGCAACGTCGCCTATTTCGCGGCGGGCCGGCGCAAGGAGGGCCAGCCATGACCGTCTTCGGCATCTGGCTGGGCGCGCTGCTGACGCTCTGCATCTACAGCTTCCTGTACCGCGACAACCCGCTCTACAAGCTGGCCGAGCACGTTTACGTGGGCATCTCGGCCGGGTACTTCGTGGCCCAGGAATACTACAACGTGATCTACCCCAACCTCTACACGCCGCTGGTCCACGAGTTCGGCCGCAAATTCTACCTGCTGATCCCCGGCCTGCTGGGCCTGCTGGTGTTCTTCGCGTTCTCGAAAAAACTCAACTGGCTGCTGCGCTACCCGCTGTCGTTCGTGGTGGGGATGGGCGCGGGCCTGACCATCACCGCCTTCCTGTCGGCCGACGTGATGGCGCAGGTCCAGGCCACGGCGCTGCCGCTCAACTCGGTCAACAACGTGCTGCTGATCGTCGGCGTGCTGGCCACGCTGGTCTACTTCTTCTTCTCGGCCGAGCACAAGGGCGCGCTGGGCGGCACGGCCACGCTGGGCGTGTGGTACCTGATGGTGGCGTTCGGCGCCGCCTTCGGCTACACCGTGATGGCGCGGATCTCGCTGCTGATCGGCCGGATGCAGTTCCTGCTGGGCGACTGGCTGCACCTGCTGAAATGAGCGGGCCAGGGACGCTGCGGCTGGTCGTCGACCCCGGCTGCGCCGACGGATACTACAACATGGCGCTGGACGAGGTGCTGGCCGGCTCGGTGCGGCAGGGCGGCGCCGCCACGGTCCGGTTCTACGGCTGGAACCCCCCGGCGATCTCGCTGGGGTACAACCAGCGGGCCGATGAGATCGACCTGGCGGCCTGCGCCGCGGCCGGGATCGACGTGGTGCGGCGGCCCACCGGCGGCCGGGCGGTGTTCCACAGGGACGAGTTCACCTACAGCGTGGCCGCGCCCGGGGACCACCCCCTGCTGGGCGGCGCGGTGCTGGCGACCTACCGCACCATCGCCGCCGCCCTGATCGCCGGCCTGCGCGGCCTGGGGATCGAGGCCGAGATGGTGCGGTCCGAGGCCGGGGCCCCCGCGGCGCAGCGAATGGCGTCCTGCTTCGCCGCGGCCGGACGCTACGAGGTGACGGCCGGCGGCCGCAAGATCGTGGGCAGCGCCCAGCGCCGCATCGACGGCGTGCTGCTGCAGCAGGGATCATTGCTGCTGGCCCAGCCGCAGGACGTGCCGGCGCTGGGACTGCAGGACAGCGGGGCGGCGGTGACCGCGGCCCAGCTGCTGGGCCGGCCGGTCGGGTTCGACGAGGCGGTCCGCGCCATGGCCGCCGGCTTCGCGCAGGCCTGGGGCGTCACGCTGCGGCGCGAGGCGGCCAGCGGCCAGGAGCAGGCGGCCGCGCAGGCGCTGGCGCGCGGCAGGAGACCGGGACCGGGCGCGTAAAATTTTCATTGACAGACCGTTCAAATTGATTTAGACTAATCAACTATGGATGCGTTGATGCTGTCGCGGCCCCGCGGGGATGAGCGCTGAGATGGGCCTGCAAGCGGACCTGGCCGACATCACGGTGTCGGAAATGCTGTACCTGCTCACCCATTTCAAGAAGAGCGGCCAGTTGACGGTCACGGCCGGCGGCGGCGCGGGCGAGATCTACCTGGCGGGCGGCAATGCCGTGCACGCCACCTGCGGCGAGATCAAGGGCAGCGAGGCCGTGTTCAACCTCTGCCTGGAGACCGCCGGCACCATGGCCTTCACGGCCGGCGTCAAGGCGCCCGAGGAGAGCATCAAGGACGGGGCCGAGAAGCTGATCGAGGAGGGCGAGCGCCGCAAGGTGGAGATGGCGGAGGTGCTGAAGAGCCTGCCGCCGATGGAGACGGTGCTGGCCCGCACCGCCCAGGCGCCCGAGGAGTCCGCGGTCACCATCCGCCGCAGCGACTGGACCATCTTGGCGCTGGTCAACGGCAAGCGCGACATCAAGACCATCATCGGCGACAGCAAGATGGGCGTGCTGGAGGTCACCAAGACGCTGTCCTGGCTGCTGGCCAAGAACCTGGTGGTCGATCCCCAGGAGGTG
>DATJQG010000191.1:0-2673 GCA_035506015.1 Candidatus Edwardsiibacteriota bacterium | reverse complement strand
TCGTGGCCCGGGAAATTGTCGACGATGAACTGGTCGTGGATGAAGGCGTTGTTGCCGCTGGGGTCGATCCGGGCCAGCGTGAAATGGGCCTCGGGCAGGAATTTCCCGCGCGGGTGCTTGGCGATGTATTTGGTGAACCCGCGGATCGCCTCGGTGGTATTGCCCTGCTGGAACTGCTGCCAGGCGTCGTTGTACTCCTGCTCCTCGTTGGCGGCGTGCAGGGATGACGAGCTGATCATGGCGAGCAGGATCAGGGTGGGCAGCGTCGTGCGACGGGCCATTTGAAAAATATTCTCCGTGTCTCTGTGTCTCCGTGGCGAATAGGTCACTGCAGGTTGCGGTCGCCGGCCGTGGTCTGCACCACCCAGTCGAACCCCACCGTGATGGTCTGGGCCTTGCCGTTGACCGTGTAGGACGTGATCACGATCCTGCCGTAGTGCGGCGCGGTGTCGGCCTTGATGAAGAAGCCCTGCCCCAGCGATTGCGCGGTGCAGGACGCGCTGCTGCCGTAACCCGACTCCGGCGCCGTGGTCCCGCTGCCCGCCTGGATGCCCTGGGCCTCCAGCGTGGCGCTGGTGCCGTCGTAGGTCGCCAGGCTGATCTTGCCGTAGTTGCGGCCCGCCGATGAGAACGTGTAGTCATCGCGGGGGCCGGAACTGAGGTTGACCGACATCGTCCCGCTGCCGGTGATCACGGTCGTGCTGGCCGGGGCCTCGGTCGGCGTCTGCTTGCTGCAGCCCTGGAACAATAAGCAACTACCGGTGGCAATTAACAAAATAAAAACCAGCCACCGGAGCATGATGATGCGATTGTCTTGCATTACTTGAGATTGTATCGCATAAGTCTTTCAATTTCAATAGAAAAGTGCAGGAAAATAAAAAACCCCTTTTATTCGCCAAAAGGAGTTGAATCAAAACGTATTACCTCCCCATTCACAGCATCTTGCCGATCAGCGTGCCTGGCGTCGCTTCATGGATCTCGACCTGCACCAGGTCGCCGGGATTGACCTTCCCGCCCCCGTCGAATACCGTTGGCTTGTTGCCGCGCGTCCGGCCCATCACCTGCGTGCCGCCCCGCTTGCTGGGGCCCTCGGCCATCACCTCGAACGTTTTCCCGACATCGGCCCGGTTGGATTCCAGCGTGATCCTGTTCTGCAGTTTGATCAATTCATCCAATCGCCTCAGCTTCACCTCCTCGGGCAACTGGTCCGGCAGCGACGCCGCCTTGGTCCCGGGCCGCGCCGAGTACTGGTAGGTGAACGCCGCGTCGAACCGCAGGTCTTCGACCATCTTCAGCGTCTGCTGGAATTCCTGCTCGGTCTCGCCCGGGAAACCGACCAGCACGTCCGTCGTCAGCACCAGACCGGGCACGGCAGCCCGCGCCTGCGCCGCCAGCTCGCGGTACCGGGCCGCGCCGTACCCGCGGTTCATCAGCTGCAGCACCCGGTCGTCGCCGCTCTGCAGCGGCAGGTGCAGGTGCGGGCAGACCTTGGGCAGGCCGACCATCGCCCCCAGCAGTTTTTCGCCGCAGTCCTTGGGGTGCGAGGTGATGAAGCGCACCCGGCCGATGGCCTCGATCGCCGCCACCTGGGCCAGCAGGCCGGCGAAGTCGACATCGCCGTAGCGGTAGGAGTTGACGTTCTGCCCCACCAGCGTGATGTCCCGCGCGCCGCGCACCGCCATGGACTCGATCTCGGCGACGATCTCCTGGGGCGGACGGGAGCGCTCGCGACCCCGCACGTAGGGCACGATGCAGTAGCTGCAGAAGTTGTCGCAGCCCTTGATCACGGCCACGAAGCCCGTGGCCTGGTGCCCGAAATCGGCCGTCACCTTGCGGTGGTCGCAGGAGCAAAAACTGGTGTTGGCGACCGGCGCCGCGCCGCCCTGCGCCTGCTGCAGCAGCTCGGGCAGGTGGTCGTAGCTCTCGGTGCCGACCACGACGTCCAGCTGGCCGAACTCGTCCAGCAGCCGGCTGCCGCGCTCCTGGGCCACGCAGCCGGCCAGCGCCAGCACCAGCCCCGGCCGGCGGGCCTTCAGCCCCTTGAGCTCGCCCAGGCGGCCCAGCACCCGCTCCTCGGCGTGGCCCCGCACCGCGCAGCTGTTGAGCACGATGATGTCGGCGTCCTCAGCGCCGCCGGCCTCGCGCCAGCCCCGCGACGCCAGGATGGCCCTGATCCGCGCCGAGTCGTAGAGGTTCATCTGGCAGCCGTAGCTCTCGATGTAGAATGACTTCGCCATGTGGATGGGCAATGGATAATGGTGAATAGAGATCAGTCGACCAGCTCGCCGCTCATCCCGTCATCGTTGGCCGCGGTCAGCTTGACCCGGCGCAGCTGGTTCTTCAACTGCAGATCGGATCGCACGGAGACCTTGAAATAATGCTCGCCCAGGCCCGACCAGACGCCGTCCCGTTGCCGCTCGAACAGCACCGCCGTTTCCGCGCCGGCCAGGGAATGCCAGTAGCGGCGCTGTTTTTGCTCGAACATGCCGCGCAGCCGGGCCGAGCGTTCCTTCTTGATCGGCTCCGGGATCTGGCCGCCCAGCGCGGCCGCGGCCGTGCCGGCCCGCTTGGAATAGGTGAAGACGTGGAGGTGCGTGATCGGCAGCTGCTCGGCCGCCTGGCAGCTGCGGTTGAACTGTTCCTCGTTCTCCCCCGGGAACCCGGCGATGATGT
>DATJQG010000190.1:0-5663 GCA_035506015.1 Candidatus Edwardsiibacteriota bacterium | reverse complement strand
TCGTTGTTATCGGAATTAGTTAGACGTCTAACTAAAACCGTTTCGGCACCAGCGATCCGTTTGTGCGTCGGATCCAGATTCATAACCCGTACCGGTATTCAGTATTCCGTATTCGCTATTCATCATTCTCGATCCGGTCTCACGTCCCCGCCACCTCTTCCCACTGCAGCGCGGCGTCGATGGCCTTCTTGGCCTGCAGCTTAAGGGCGTCGTCGTTGGCGAAGCTCAGCGCCTTCTGCCAGGCGTCGACCGCGTCGCGGGTCCGCCCCTTCTGCGCCAGCAGCCGGCCCCACAGCAGGTGCAGTTCCGCCCGGTCGCCGAACGTGCCCAGCATCTCCTTGCAGATGTTGTAGGCGCCGTCGATGTCGCCGGTCTTGTGGGCCACGTGGGCCGCGCCCAGCTGGGCCTCGAAGCTGCCGGGCTCGATCTTGACCGCCACCGCGTACTCGACGCGGGCCTTGTCCAGGTGGTTCTGCCGCAGGTAGACGTCGGCCAGCGCCAGGTGGGCGTCGATGTAGGCCGGGCTGCCGGTGACGGCCTTGCGCAGCTCGTCGGCGGCGGCGTCCAGCTTGCCCTGGCCGGCCAGCATCGCGCCCAGGCGGTAGTAGCCTTGCGGCAGCTTGGGGTTGAGCTTGATGGCCTGGCGGTAGGCCATCACCGCCTCCTCGGCCTCGCGCTTGGCCTCGAAGGTCTGGCCCAGCCCCAGATAGAGGTCGACGTTCTGGCTGTCCAGCTTCAGCGCGCCCTCGAAGCACTCCTGGGCCTCGGCCAGCTGGCCCTGCCGCAGGTACAGCCGGCCCAGCTCGGCCCGCAGCTCCACGCTGCCCGGGACCAGCTGCACGCCCTCGCGCAGCGCGGCCAGCGCCTTGTCGGCCTGGTCGATCGACAGGCTGGCCCGCGCCAGCCCGACGCGGTAGGCCGCGTTGGCACTATCCAGCTTGACCAGCAGCCCGAACCGCACCGCGGCCTCGGCGCCCTGCCTCTCGTCCAGCGCGATCTCGGCCAGGGCCTGCAGCGCGGCCAGCTGCTGCGGCTGCTGCTCCAGGACGGCCTTGGCCGCGCGCTTGGCCTCGTCGCGGCGGCCCTCCTGCCGCAGCCGGGTCAGCTCGGCCAGCTCGGCCTGCAGCGTGCGCTCCTCCCAGTCCCCGGACTTGGTCTTGGCCGCCGCCTGCTCCAGCACGCCGCCGAAGATGTCGGCCGACACCGTGCTGCCGGTCTCCTGGCCGGAGCCCTGCCAGTCGTCCAGCACCAGCAGGCTGGGGTCGTCCACGAAGAAGTCGATGCCCAGCTTGAACGAGCCGCCGCTGTAGTGGCCGGTGATCTCCATCGCCTTCTTGGTGGCGGCCAGCGACTCCTGGTAGTGGCCCTGGGCCGACAGCGCGAAGCCCAGGTTGTAGTAGGCCTCGGAGAAGCCCGGGTCCTGGGCGATGCTCTTGTTGAACTCGGCCGCGGCGTTGTCGAACTGCTTGCGCTTGAGGAACAGCAGCCCCAGGTTGTTGTGGGCCAGCGCCGAGTGCTCGTTGAGGATCAGCACCGTGTTGTATTCCTCCAGCGCCTCGTCGTCGCGGTCGCGCTTGGCGTAGATCAGCCCCAGGTTGAAGTGGGCGTCGGCGTACTCCGGCATGATGTCGACGGCGGACTTCAGCGCCTCCAGCGCCTCGCCCTCCTTGCCCTGGTAGTAGTAGGCGATGCCCAGGTTGTTGAGGCTGATCACGTAGCTGGGGTCGACGCCCAGCGCCCGCTTGTACCATTCGACGGCGTCGGCCGATTTCCCCATGCGGTGGTAGGCCAGCCCGATGTCGTTGTAGATCTTGGCGTTCTTGGGCTCGACCTCCAGCGCCCGCTGGTAGGCCTCGATCGCCCGCTGGTTCTGGCCCATGAACAGGCAGATCTCGCCCACCTCCTTGAACACGGCGTGGGCGCCCTGCTCGTCCTTCAGCGCCTGCTCGAACTCGCGCAGCGCCTGCTTGAACAGCCCCTTGCGGCGGAACCCCAGCCCCAGGTTGTAGTGGGTCATGAAGCCGTCGGGGGCCACCTGCATCTGGCGGTCGGCGTGGTGCTTGATCTCGGACAGCAGGTCCTGGTTGTAGTAGTCGATGCCCAGGTTGGCCTGGGCCTTGGCGTAGTTGGGATTGAGCGTGATGGCGCGCCGCGACTCCTCGATCGCCTTCTCCAGCATCCCCTTCTCGCCGTAGGTGAAGCCCAGCAGGAAGTGGGCCTCGGCGCCGTCGGGGTTGATCTTGATCGCGGTCTGCAGCTCATGGATGGAGTTGTCCAGCAGCCCGCTGTTGTAGTAGATCTCGCCCAACGCGGTGTGGATGACGTAGGACTCGGGCTCGATCTTCAGCGCGTTCTTGTAGGCCTCCACCGCCTCGTCGAAATGGCCCAGCTGCTTGAGGGTCAGGCCCAGGTAGAGGTGGGCCAGCAGGTCGCCCGGCGACAGCGCGATGGCCTGGCGGTAGTGCTCGACCGCGCCCTGGTACTGACCGGTGTTGCGCATGGCCTCGGCCAGCCGGAAGTGCGAGGCCCCGTCCCCGGCCTGGGCCAGCGCGGCCTGCGACTCGGCGATCTCGCGGTCGTAGTAGCCGCTCTTGCGGTAGACCACCTCCAGGTTGTGGCGGGCCAGCACGTTCTTGGGGTCGATCTCCAGCGCCTTCTGCAGCACCTCGACCGCCTCGACGTACATCCCCTTGTTGAAATAGACCACGCCCAGGTTGTTGTGGGCCGAGGCGTCGGACGCGTCGATCCGGGCGCGGAACTCGCGCAGGATCTTCTGCTCCTCGGCGCTGACCGGAGCGGACGTCGATGGCATGTTGGCGGCTGTTTCGGTCACTGGCGGTTCGTCGATCATCGGTTGTTCTGTATTTTCATTCTGTATCCACTATGCAGTTTTCACTATTCACCATAGAGGATACAGGATACCGGGGACACCAGGCGTTTTACCGTTCACGATTCACGATTCACGGGTCGTACCGTCAGTCCATGTGGATGGCCTTGAGGATCACGTCCACCGAGTCGGGGTCGGGCAGCAGCATGAAGTAGCCGTGCAGCGTGGTCGAATTCTCCACGAACCGGAACTCGGTCTGGATGCAGATCACCATGTCCTTGTCGGCGCCGAAGTCCAGCGACACGGTCTGCAGCACGGCCGAGGCCATGTCCACCGTCATGCTGGGCACCGACGGCACCACCATCAGCCCCAGCAGGTCGCCCAGCGCGTTCATGTAGGCGCAGGTCAGCACGTTGGAGACCTCCTTCAGCGCCGACTCCTCGATCTCGGTGAAGGCCGAGGTCGAGCCCACCGGCCGCCGCAGCAGGCAGTCGGTGAGGTGCAGCGCCGCCTCCTGCGGGAACATCAGCAGGGTGCGGCCGGTCATGTCGCCCAGGAAGTAGATCAGGATCCCGGCCACCGCGTCCTGGGGTTTGGCCACCAGGCTGAAGGCCTCCTCGATCGGGTTGATCTTGATCTCGGGGACGTTGACCATCACCTTCTCGCTGGTCAGCTCGGACAGGGCCGTGGCCGCGTGGCAGGCGCCGATGTTGGCCACTTCCTTGATGGCGTCCAGCTGGATGGTCTGCAGCTTGCTCAGATCCATGTTCGTCTTCCCCGCTCTATCAATTGACAATTAGCATCGGACATGTGACGGTGAACGGCACGCGAGCCGCATATCGGACGAGGGTCAGGCCGCCAGGTTGTTGACGTCGAGGATCAGCATCGGCTTGCCCTCGCGGCTGATGGTCACGCCCGAGAACAGCTTGGTCTGCTTCAGCAGCCGGGTCAGCGGCTTGACCACGATCTCCTGCTGGCCCAGCATCCGGTCGATCACCAGCGCCAGCTCCGAGCCCTGGCTCTCCACCACCACGGCCGGCCCGGCCAGCTCGCGCCGCGGCCCGCCCCGCCCCAGCACCCCGCCCAGGTGGAACAGCGGGATGGCGCGGTTGCGGTACAGCAGGACCGGCGTGCCCTGCAGGGTCTTGACGCTGTCGGGCGTGACCTTGACGGTCTCCTTGACCTGCGACAGCGGCATGGCGTAGGTCAGGTGGTCGGCCGACACCAGCAGCGTGTGGATGATGGCCAGCGACAGCGGGATGGTCAGGGTGAAGGTGCAGCCCAGGCCCGCCCGGCTGTCGACGGCGAAGCCGCCGCCCAGCTGGTCGATCTTGTTCTTGACCACGTCCAGGCCCACGCCCCGGCCCGAGACCTCGGTGACCTTGGCCGCGGTGGAGAAGCCGGGCCGGGCGGTGAACTCGATCAGCTGCTTGTCGCTCATGGCGTCGGCGTCGGCCGCGCCGACCATCCCCTTCTCGACCGCCTTGCGCTTGATGGCCGCGACGTCCATGCCGCGGCCGTCGTCGTTGATGGTGATCAGGGCCTGGTCCTTGAGCTTGACCGCGCTCATGGTGATGGTGCCGACCTTGGGCTTGCCGGCGGCGGTGCGCTGCTCCGGCGTCTCCACGCCGTGGTCCACGGCGTTGCGCAGCAGGTGCACCAGCGGCTCGGACAGCAGCTGCAGGATCGAGCGGTCCATCTCCAGCTCGCGGCCCTGCACCTCGAAGTTGATCTCCTTGCCCAGCGCCTTGGCGGCGTCGCGCACCACGCGGGGGAAGCGGTCGAAGATCTCGGCCATCGCCACCAGCCGCGAGGCCAGCACCTCGTGCTGCAGGTCGCCCACGATCCGCGCCACCTCGTCGACGCCGTCGGCCAGCATCGGGCTGCCGCTGCCGGCGGCCAGCTGCCGCAGCCGCTCCTTCCACACCACCAGCTCGCCCACCATGTTCATCAGCCGGTCCAGCCGCACCACGCTGACCTTGACGTCCTTGGGGCGCTCCTGGGCGATCTGGACGAAGGCGCCGATGGTCTTGCTCTCCAGCGCCTGCTCCCTGGTCTCCTCGACGATCTCGCGGATCTCCACGTCCTCGACCTCGGAGCTGGCCACCATGTCGGCGATGGCCTTCTCGTCGCGTACGGCGGTGACGTAGATGATGGTGAAGCCGCGGTCGAAGCGCTCGGCCTCGATGTCGTAGCGCTCCGGCACCGTGTAGGCGATGGCGCCGGAGCCCTCCAGCGTCCGCATCATCAGGAAGGCACGGGCGCTCTTCAGCGCCACGTCCTTCTCCAGCAGGATCCTGATCTTGAAGACCACCGTGCCCGGCTTCCGCAGCGGGTTGATGCGCGCGAAGTCGTGCTCGCCCGCCCCCGCCGCGGCCGGGGCCGCCGGCGCCGCGGCCTGGGCCGCGGCCACGCTGTGCTCGGCCATCCGCTTCAGCAGCGCCCGGGCGGCGTCCCCCAGCTCGGCCTCCGGCGACTTGTCCAGCGCCACCAGCGACACCGCGGCCTCCAGCAGGTCGACGAACTTGAAGACCAGCTCCACCTGGTCCGGGCCGGCCGGCACCTGGCGCTTGCGCATCCGGTCCAGCAGGTCCTCGGCGCGGTGGCTGACCTCGGCGATCAGGTCCTGGTTGATGGAAGCCGCCATGCCCTTGATGGTGTGCACCGACCGGAAGATCTCGTTGATCAGGGTCGGGTCATTGGGCGACTTCTCCAGGGCCAGCAGCGACCGGTTGAGGCTGACCAGGTGCTCCTTGGTCTCGGAGACGAACAGGTCCTTGTATTTCGAAGTGTCCATAGCTATCCCGGCTGTAAGCCTACAGCTGTAGGCTTATCG
>DATJQG010000189.1:0-7288 GCA_035506015.1 Candidatus Edwardsiibacteriota bacterium | reverse complement strand
CCGCCCATGGCCGTTGACCGGGTTATTTCGCCGCTGCCGCGCCCCGCTGCAGGGCCTTGGCGTTCATCTCCAGCATTTCGGGCTTGGCCCGCTTGAACACCTTGGACAGGGCCTTGGTGATGCCCTCGACCGAGACCGCGCCGGTGGCGCCGGCGAACGCGCCCAGGGCCACCATGTTGGCGATCTTGGTGGTGCCCACCTCCTCGGCGATCTTGTTGCACGGCACGGCCACCACCGTGATGTCGGTGCGCTGGGGCTTGGAGTTGACCAGCGACGAG
Organism: Candidatus Edwardsiibacteriota bacterium; assembly: GCA_035506015.1. Lineage (GTDB taxonomy): Bacteria > Edwardsbacteria > AC1 > AC1 > EtOH8 > DATJQG01. Next base: position 7,010 of record DATJQG010000189.1, on the reverse strand, counting down.
TTGACGATCAGCAGTCCGCCCGGCCTGACCAGCGGCTCGAACTTGGCCAGGGACGGCTCGTTCATCACGATCACGGTGTCGGGCCGCGAGACGACCGGCGACGACACCTCGTCCGAGGCGATCACCACCGAGCAGTTGGCCGTGCCGCCGCGCATCTCGGCGCCGTAGGCCGGGAACCACGACACGTGCTTGCCCTCCAGCAGCCCGGCCTGCGCCAGCAGGATGCCGGCCGAGATCACGCCCTGGCCGCCGAAGCCGGAGATCCGGATGCCCTGGTACATCACTTGGCACCTCCTTCCTGCGCCGGGGCCGCGGGGGCCTCGGGCGCCTTGAACACGCCCAGCGGGTACATCGGCATCATCTTCTCGGACACGAATTTCAGGCCCTCCAGCGGCGTGGTGCCCCAGTTGGTGGGGCACATCGACAGCACCTCGACCAGCGAGAATCCCTTGCAATCGAGCTGGTTCTGGAAAGCCTTCTTGATGGCCTTCTTGGTCTTGATGACATTGGCCGCGGTGTTGACCGCCGTCCGCTCCAGGTAGTAGGCGCCGTCCAGCGACTTCAGCAGCTCGCAGACCCTGATGGGATAGCCGTTGGCCTTGGGGTCGCGGCCGCGCGGGCAGGTGGTCGCCTTCTGGCCCATCAGCGTGGTGGGCGCCATCTGGCCGCCGGTCATGCCGTAGATGGCGTTGTTGATGAAGATGATGGTGATGTTCTCTGAGCGGGCCGCCGAGTGGATGGTCTCGGCCATGCCGATCGACGCCAGGTCGCCGTCGCCCTGGTACGAGAACACCACGCAGTCGGGCTTGGAGCGCTTGATGCCTGTGGCGATGGCCGGGCCGCGGCCGTGCGGGCCCTGGATCATGTCGCAGTTGAAGTACTCGTCGGCGAACACGGCGCACCCGACCGGCGCCACGCCCACGGTCCGCTCCCGGATCTTGAGCTCGTCGAGGCACTCGCCGACCAGGCGGTGGACGATGCCGTGGCCGCAGCCCGGGCAGTAGCGCAGCGGGACGTCCACCAGCCCGGTGGTCCGTTTATTGATCAGTTGCATTATCTACGCCCTCCCTTCCCCGGTTTCGCGGGTCTTCCCCGTTTCACGGGTTTCTTCGCGGCCTTGTTCTTCGAGCCTTTGGGCCGGCCCCTTCTGGCCGCCTGTTTTTGGCCCTTGGCGGCAGGCTTCGACGCCGCGGCGATGCCGCGGTAGGTCTTCTCGACCACGGCGAACACCTCCTCGCCGGACGGGATGCCGGCCGGCCGCGCGTAGAGGTCGACTTCGACCTTGCCGCAGACCGCCAGCCGCACGTCGTCCACGAACTGGCCCATGCTCATCTCCACCACCAGGAACTTCTTGGCCTTGGCCGCCAGGTCCGCCAGCGCCTTTTTCGGGAACGGCCACAGCGTGATCGGCCGGAACAGGCCGACCTTCATCCCCTTGTCCCGGGCCATCTTCATGGCCGAGGCCGCGATGCGGGACGAGGTGCCGTAGGCCACGATCACCAGGTCGGCGTCGCCGCACTGCTTGGCCTCGAACAGCACCTCGTCCTGCTCGATCTTTTTGTAGCGGGCCATCCGCTTGACGTTGAGCTTCTCCAGCTCGCCCTCGCGCAGGTCGTAGGACTTGACCACCCGCTTGGCCCGGCCGTTGTTGACGCCCAGCTCCCAGTCCTTGGGCGCGAGCTTCGCCGGGTCGACCGGCTCGAACGCGAACTCCACCGGCTCCATCATCTGGCCCAGGATGCCGTCGGCCAGCACCATCGACGGGACGCGGTACTTCTCGGCCACCTCGTAGCAGCGCTTGGGAAAGTTGGCCATCTCGTCCACCGAGTTGGGCGCCATCACGAAGACGCGGTAGTCGCCGTGGCCCCCGCCCCGCGTCGACTGGTTGTAGTCGCCCTGGGCCGCGGCGATGTTGCCCAGGCCCGGGCCGCCCCGCACCACGTTGGCGTAGAAGAACGGCAGGTCGGCGCCGGCGCAGTAGGAGATGCCCTCCTGCTTCAGGCTGATGCCGGGCGACGACGACGAGGTCATGGCCCGGATCCCGGTCGCGGCCGCGCCGTAGATCATGTTGATGGCCGCCACCTCGGACTCGGCCTGGATGAAGGTGCCGCCGGAATCGGGCAGGCGCCAGGACATGTACTCCGGCACCTCGTTCTGCGGCGTGATCGGGTAGCCGGCGAAGAAGCGGCAGCCGGCGCGGATCGCGCCCTCGGCCAGCGCCTCGTTGCCTTTCATCAGGATCTTCTCACCCATAACAAAGCTCCGTTGAGATTTAAACCCTGGCCCCGCGGCCGCGGCGTCATCAGTGTGCCGCGATCAGGGAGCGAGGGTCTGATTGGATGTTATTTGTACACTTCGATGGCCAGGTCGGGGCAGATCTGGGAGCACAGGCCGCAGCCGGTGCAGCAGTCCGCCTTGCCCAGCTTGGCCGGGTAATAGCCGGTGATGCTGAATTTCTCGGACATCACGATGCATTTCTGGGGGCAGGCCGTGGTGCACAGCTCGCAGCCCTTGCACAGGGTCTCGTTCACCTTGATCTCAGGCATCGGGTTCACCTCGTCTGGTTTTATTTGATGATTGCTGATGGCGCTATAAAGCACGAACCACAGTGCACACCGGGCGTTAGGACGCCCGCGGGGATCGCCGTGTGTTCACTGTGGTTCGCATAATCAGAAGTATATTCTATCAAATATCCGGATATTTTGCAAGTACCTGATGGAGAAAAGATAAAACGGGCCGGTCAAGAGCCCGTTCTATATCTAAAGCGATACATGAAGTGGAAGTCGTTATTTCCGTAATTTTTCCAATTGCTTTCGGACCAGGTCCTTGTACTGCGAATTGGGGTCCAATTTGAGATGGGCCTCCAGCTCCTTGATGGCCAGTTGCTTGTCACCTTCCCGGCGGTAGATCGACCCCAGTATCCAATGCGGCTCGGACACCAGCGAGTCCAGCGCGATGGCCTGCTGCGCCAGACGCTTGGCCTCGGCGAAGTCGGGCAGGGGCTGGCCGATGTTCTCCACCATCAGCACCGAGGCCAGGTTGGCCAGGGCGTTGACGTACTTGGGGTCCAGCTCGATGGCCTTGCGGTACATTTGTTCCTTGTAGGCGATATCGGTCGCGGCCATGCCCATCCAGAAGAACTCGTAGGCCCCGCGCGAATCGGTCTCGTCGCGGCGCAGCGCCTGCTTCTCGTCCAGCGACACCGGCACCGCCAGCGCCGCCGCCACCTCCAGGGCCAGTTTGTCCTGCAGGTCGAAGATGCCCTCGTACGGCCCGCGCTCGGTGACGGTCTGGAACAGCTCGCCGCTCTCGGTGTTCATCACGCGGGTGTTGACCATCAGCTGGGACTTGGCGCCGGCCTCCAGCTTCTGGACGCTGCCGATCAGCAGGTAGTTCGCGGCCAGCAGCTTGCCGGCGCTGACCACGGACCTGGGGTCGACCGCGCCGGACTGCGACAGCGCGATCTCCTTGGTGGCCTTCTCGATCTGCCGCCGCTCCACCACCCGGATGTTCCGCAGCCGCGCCAGCTTGGCGGTGATGGTCTCGGCGAAGCCGATGCCCATCCACTCGTCGTCCGGCTTGCCCGAGGCGTTCTCCAGCGTCATCACGGCGATGGTCGGGACCTTTTGCGGTGTAGTCGGCGCCGTTTGGACCGCGGCCCCAGGGGCGTTTCCTTTCGCCGCCGCGGTTCCTGCCGGCGGTTTTTTCCCGGCAACGGCCAACGCGGTCATGGCAGCTACGAGCGCCATAACCGATAGTATTCGCATCATGGTTGGTTCCTGCCAATGTTGCGCTGCATCAGAAGAAATAGTACTTCAACCGCAGGTTGATCTCGGAGCGCTTGATGGACTGCCGCACCTTCAGCTTGTAGTCGGGATAGGCGCTGTAGTCCGGGACCTCCTCTTTCTCCAGCGTGTAGTCGTAGTTGGCGCTGAGCTCGACCTTGTTGAGGATCTTGTAGCCGTATTCGCCGTGCAGCATGAACTTCAGCTGCGTGTAGAGGACCGGCTTGACGATCTCGACGCTCGCCCCGAGGTTGGAAAGCGCCATGGTGTATTTCAGGCCGGTCTTGGCGCCGTACTCGTAAAGCTGCAGGTATTTCATATAGTCCTCCTTGCCTGCGATCAGCCCTTCGTAGTAGGCGCGCGAGACCCAGGCCAGCGACAGCGACAGCGGCCGGGCGTAATTCACCTCGCCCAGCAGATACCCGCGCTTGTGCTTGCGCTGCGTGTACATCTGCGCCATGACCTGCTGGCGGTAGTAGCCCCGGATCTCGAGGCCGGACTCCAGCTGGTCGGTGCTCTGGTCCAGGATCTCGGTCAGCAGGAAGATGGTGTCGTAGGTATAGGTCGTCTTGACGACCAGCCCGCGGTCGCTCAGCATCTTGTTGACCAGCACCACCCGGTCCTGCGAGGTCTTGCGCAGCTGCAGGATCCTGATCAGGTCGGCCATCGCCGCCCGGGACAGCGGCTTGGCGATGATGCCGTTGGCCAGCAGCGCCTGCTCGAACCGTTTGGCCCGGACGTAGTTCGCCAGGTCGACCACCTGGCCATAGCCCGTGCCCGCCGAGAGGTAGGCGTCGATCTGGCGGTCGCTGTCCGACGTGGCTTTGGCCAGCGATTGGCTGTCCTGGTTCTCCGCGAAGAAGAAGAACGGTGAGTTGCCCAAATATTTTTTGCCGCCCAGGGTCAGTCCCCAGTCGAAGTTATAGGAACTGGCGGTGCTGTCGCGTTTGACTTCAATGGTGTGGGGCGCGAATGGAAATACCGCGTCGTAATACGTCGAGTCGAAGGTAGCGGACAACTTAGCCTGGCCGGTGTGGTAATGCACGTTGACGATCTGGTAGTTGCCCCACGACGGTCCGGTCCAGCTGCGGTCCCAGTGGCCCCGCAGGTCGAGGTCGAGCCCGCTGGTGGAGTCGCCGTAAGCGCTGAACGAATCGCGCCAGATCTTCTTCTGGTTGGCCTGGCCCTCGGCCCAGAGGTGCGTGCTGTAGGTGGTGTCGGGCGCGGACAGCATCAGGTTGCTGATCGATAGCTCGGCGGTGACGGGCGGGGCCAGCGCCGAGGCCGGCCGCAGGTCCTTGGCCTGCGTGGTATCCTGCGGTTTCACCGCCGGCTTCTCCGCTGCTGCTACGGGCGGCAGGCCCGTGGTGTAGGCTTCGTCCAGCAGGGCCTTGTTGCAGCGGGACAGCTCGGCGCCCTTGAGGTCCTTGGCCGCGGCGATCCGCTGTCTGGCCTTGTCGGACAGCGTCACGTCCTTGAACCGCTTCTCATCATAGAGTTTCGGTTCGGCCAGCAGCTTGTTGAGGTCTGCCGCCAGGGCCGCGGCCAGCCAGTGCGAGGGGTCCGTCTTGCCGTCGTATTTTTTCAGCGAGTCCTTGGTGGGTTTCGACAGCTTGTCGGCCACGAACTTGCTGAGGTTGTCCTGCGGTTTCTGCAGCCGCTGGGCCAGCCCCTTGGCGAAGGTCAGGTTGGCGGCGGTGTAGGCGCTGTCCTCGACCGCGGGCTTGGGCGGCTCGGCCTTGGCCTGCTCGACCGGCTTGGGCGCGGCCCGGCTGAACTCGGCGGCATAGACGGCCTCGATCAGCTGCTTGTTGAACTTGGCCAGCGCGGCGGTGCCCTTGAACCGTGGCTTGGCGGCCTGGGTCAGCACCGAGTCGGGCAGCTTGAACGCCTTGAAGCGTTCCTCGCTGTAGAATTTCTGGTCCTTGAGCAGGGCGTTGAGATCGTACAGCAGCGACGCCTTCAGCTGGTCGCCGGGCTCGGCCGACGCCTCGTACTTCAGCAGCAGCAGCTTGGTCTCGTTGGTCAGCTTGGCGGCGACGTATTCCGACACCGGGTCGTTGGGCGCGCGCAGCTTCACGGCCAGGCTGCGGTAATCCTTGATGTCGGTGCTGCCGATGCTGACCGGTTTCTTGGACGCCGGCTGGGCAGGCGCTTGGGCCAGCAGCGCCGTGCCCGCCAGCAACAGGCACAGTACGAGCGAAACGGTGCTCCGCATGGAGATGCTCCTCATGTCAAATGCTTGTGATTGATATTACTATAGACCAATGCAGCGTGAAAATCAAGTCAAAACAAAATAAATATTTCATCTCTCGATAGAGAAAAAGAGCAGCGGATGCTGCTCTTGCCAAGGCCATGGAGCGGGTGATGGGAATCGGACCCACAATATTCAGCTTGGGAAGCTGACGTTCTACCACTGAACTACACCCGCGCCTGGGAATTATACAAAATCCTTCGATCGTTGTCAAGCAATGTGTGGTGCCACGTGCCGCGGCCGAACCCGGCACATTCATTCGCTGCCAAGGATCGTGACTGCGGCGGTGGGGAAATTGCCCTGATTATAAGAGTTGTTCCCGGTCGGTTTCTCCATGAACGAACCGACGCCGACCTGGTGCATCACGAAAAGGACGGTATACCGGCCCGGAGCCGTCAACGCCTTGATGCTGCCATCGACGATCGCCGTCTCGCCGCACCGGACCGGTCCCGCTAAGGGTATGCCCTCGGTCTTGATCAGTTTGGCCGGATCGTTCTCGGGGAACCATTCGACCTGGGCGACGTACCGGCCCCGGTGCGCCGGTGCCGCCTGTCGCGCCCGGCTGATGTCCAGCCAGGGCGTGCGGCCGGTATTGGAGATCCGTAACTTGACCGCGACCTTCCCTCCGGGCGGCACCGCTGCGGGCGAGATCTCGATGATCTCGATGCGGGCGCGGTTGCCGCGGCCCATCCGCTTGGGGAAACGGCGGGAGCTCCCCGTTGGCGTCTTGATGCCGAGGGTGGCGATCTTCTTGGTCAGCCCCATCCGCGTCAGCCCCAGCTTGGCGGCGGTGGCGGTGACGTTGAAGCTGCAGGCCTGGAGCGCGGCGGTGACCAGCATCCGCTCGTGGATCCGGACCATGTCCTTGAGCCGGCCGGCCCGCAGCTCCATCGTCCCCCGCATGATGTCCCCGGGCAGCAGCTCCGGCGGGATCACCTCGGGCGGGTCCTGGGCCAGCACGTACTGCACCG
>DATJQG010000188.1:0-4584 GCA_035506015.1 Candidatus Edwardsiibacteriota bacterium | reverse complement strand
AAGGCCATGATCTCGGGCGGCGTCAGCCCCTCGCTGCCGGGGCAGAACGGGCAGATGCCGTCGTCCGGCGGCTTGGTCGGCAGCTCGATGATCATCGGCCGCTTGCTGCGCTCGGTCGAGATGATCACCCAGCGTCCGATGATGGGGTCCTTGCGAAGTTCGGGCATCGATTCCAGCGTGTCGGATTGAAGGGAGCGATGGGGCCTGAACAGGCGGCATGAATTATTATTATAGCGTGCTTTCCCCGCGAAGTCAATAAAATAAGAGGCCTGCGTGACGCAGGCCTCTGATCACCGTCGATCGCCTTATTTCTTTTTCGGTTCCGGTTTCGAGGCCGGTGCCGGAGCGGACTCCGGGTTGGACTGCGGCGCCTGCTTGACGCTGTCGGCCTTGGCCGAATCGGACTTGGGGTACTCGATCTTGGCCGCGTCCTTGATCCGCTTCATCAGGTCGTCGTAGTTGGTCCGCTGCTTCTGGGAGAACAGGGTGCCGGACAGCTGGCCCTTGACCTCGTCGAACTTCTTGACGCCGGCCGGGATCTTGTCCTCGACCTTGAAGACGGAGTACTTGGCGTAGAACTTGACGGGCTGGGCCGTGATGTCGCCCTTGGTCTTGAGCTTGGCCGCCGCCTTGAACACCGCCTCGTCGACGTCGTTCTTGGTGACAAAGCCCAGGTCGCCGCCCTTGTCCCTGGTGGGATCGACCGACACGGCGGCGGCCGTGCTGTCGAACGTGGCCGGCGCGGCCGCCAGCGTCGCGGCCAGCTTGGTGGCCTCGTCCTCGCCATTGAGCACGATCCAGCGCAGGTGCAGCTTGTCCTTGTCCTTCTCCTCCAGCTTGATCACCGCGTACTTCGGCTCCTGCGGCGTGACCTTGGTCAGCTGGCCTTTCTTGGTCCTGATGAACAGCAGGGTGTCCAGCGCCGGCATCTGGCCGCGGTTGATCAGGCCCATGTCGCCGCCCGAACGGGCATAGCTGTCGATCGAGCGGGACCGGGCGACGCTGTCGAACGGCGTTTTCTTGAGGTCCTTGATGGCCTGCTCGGCCTCGGCCCTGGTCTTGAAGCTGAGCTGACGGGCCTTGACCTGCTCCTTGGTGCGGAACTCCTCGATCTGCTTCTCGTACTGCGCCTTGAGCTCGGCCTCGGTGGGCTGGGCCTTGCCCGACACTTCCTTGTCGATCAGGTAGCGGATGTACTGGTCCTGGCGGGCGTCCTGCAGCTTCTGGTAGAACTGGGGGTCGCTCTCGGGGTTGAGCTTCTGGGCCTCGGCGTACAGCAGCTTGCGCTCGATGATCCGGTCCAGGAACTTCTTGCGGCCTTCGTCGCCCTCGAACTGGGCGCGGTACATGGCCGGCACCTTTTCCAGCTCGGCGTCCAGCTCCAGCTTGGTGATGGGCTGGCCGTTGAGGAACACCTCGTATTCCTGGAAGTTCTTGTTGAAGCAGCGGCCCACGCCCTCCATCGCCAGGCTGTCGATGTGGGGGATCTCGCTGGCCGGGCTGTTCTTGTACTTGGTCACCACGTCCTGGTAGAGCTCGGCGGATTTCTGGCTGTCGCCCGTCCGCTCGTAGGCCATCGCCAAAAAATACGCGTAGTCCTTGGCATCCTTGGCCGCGGGATAGTCCTTGAGCAGCTTGTCGTAGGCATCGATGGCTGCCTTGTAGTCCTGGTACTTGAAGCAGAGGGCGGCGGTGTTGGCCAGCACGGCCTCGCCGGGGCCGCCGGCGGCAGCGAGCTTTGCCGCCGGTTTCGCCGGTGCGGCTTTCTTCTGGGCCAGCGCGGCCGCGCCGAACACCAGCGACAGGGCCAGGATCGTGATCAGCAGTTTCTTCGCGGACATCGGTCGTTGTTCCTCCATGGTTTGGTTTGTTATTTGATGGTGAACATCACGTTCATGGCCAGCCCCGACAGCAGGGGGATGGTGATATTATCGTCCAGCTGGAACGGCAGCAGCTCGGCGATGGTGGCCGTCAGGGCCCCGCAGGCCATCGGCCAGAACCCCAGCCGCGATCCCGGCAGCAGGACCACCGCGGTCCCGATCAGCAGGCAGCCCGCCAGGCAGGCCGCGGCGCCCTCCAGCGACTTGCCGAAGAACACCGGCTTGCCGATGCTGCGGCCCACCACCGCGGCCATGGCATCGCCGATCACCATGAACGAGATCGCGGCGATGGCCACCTCGCTGCGGTAGATCAGGATGCAGACGGCCGAGGACAGCATCAAATACGTGGCGCCGGTCAGGGCCGAGATCTCGTGGCGCCGCAGCAGCGGCCCGAAGAAATCGATGAACACGATCTTGAAGAACTGGTGCCGCAGCCGGATGACGTCGACCACCAGGATCGCCACGGTGGCGCCCACCAGGATCCACTTGGCCAGGTAGGTGTAGGGCCGCCCGGTGAGGTGCTGCCATCCCAGGAACAGGTAGTACAGCACCGGGATGGACATCCCGGCCAGCACGTGGAACGACTTGCGTCTGATCTCGCGGGCGATCGTCATCATTTAGAAGCTGTAGCTGGCGGATATCCTGGTGCTGTTGCCCAGGTCGATGCTGCCCAGGAAGGCGTAGTCGAAGGTGAAGCGCGACAGGCGCAGCCCGGCGCCGGCCGCGAAGCGGCCCTGGTCCACGCCCATCCGCAGGGCCAGGCGGCGCCTGATCCAGAACTCGGCGCCCAGGTGCAGGTCGGCGCTGGCCGGTCCGACGTGGAACTGGGCCGATGCCTGCCGGCCCTCGAAACGCAGGTCGGCCGCTCCTGCCAGGACCAGCGGCGACGAGCCCCTGATGGCCGGCTGCCAGGACAGTCCCAGCCTGGCCGTGGGCGTGACGACCTCGCGGCGGCCGGTGTTCCACGCCAGGTAGGTGGTGGTGAGGTCCATGATCGCCAGGCCGGCCCGGAAATGCCACAGCAGGTCGGCCAGCGCGCCGGCGTCCAAGCCCAGGCCCCAGGCCGCGCTGGGGCCGACGGTCTTATAGACCGCCTTGAGGTTGATCCCGGCGCTGACGTTGCGCGGCAGCCGCTTGCTGTAATTGGCGAGGAAGAACCACTCGTTGTCAGAGTTGAGCGTGATCTTGTCGTAGTCCAGCCGCTCGCCCGGATCCATCATCCCGTTGCCGTTGAGGTCGATCAACGCGCCGTTGGTGTAAGGGATGTCCTTGACGCTGAGCCGGAAGAGGGCCAGGCCGCAGCCGCCGTTGGCCAGCGGCCGGGCGTAACCAGCCGCGTCGTAGCTGACCAGCCCGCCGAACGTGGAGGAGTGCATGAAGGCGGCCTGATGCACGCCGGCGGCCGTTCCGGCCGGGTTCCAGTAACAGGCGAACCCGTCATCGGCCAGCGAGGCGTAGGCGCCGCCCATGCCCAAGGCCCGCCCGCCCAGGCCCAGGTACATGAACTCCCCGGCGTACTTGGCCGCGAACGCCTGCTGCCCCAGCACGGCGATCGACAGCACAAGCGTCATCCGTGCAAATACTTTCATGATTTTTCCCACAACAGATAACTATACCCCATCCGTCCGGTTTTGTCAAGAATGATAAATCGACACCGGGCGAACGGCGCAGCATCCGCTGTTGGTTATGGTTCTCGAAAGAAAGAGGTTTGGTCACACGGTCAGGCAGGGTCCGCGAACGGAAAGGATCATGCAGGAAGGATATATAATAGTGGAAGATGGGCGGTTGATTGGTCTCCCATGGCTACCTAGCAAAGTATACCAGAAAAAAACCCGATTTTCAAGCCCCCGGACGAGGTTATTGCGATGCGCTGCCCAGCCCGGTCCCGCTGGCCTTGGGCCGGCGGGGCGCGACGGTCAACCGTGACAGGATCGCCTCAGTGACCGCCGCCAGGTCGAACCGGTCGAGATAGTCGCAGTCCGCCTTACCGAGGTTGCGCGCACCCGAGACGACCAGCGGCCGGGCCGGCCAACCGTTGAGCGCGGCTAGGCAGGCCGAAGTCAGCGTGTCGGGGGTGAGCACGATCAGGACGGGGTACTTGTATTTGAGATCGGGGACCAGACTGTCCTTGGAAACGGTGTTGGGCACCAGCCCCAGGCCGCGCGCCGCCCGTCCGATCTCCAGCGCCTGGCCCTGCGCCGCCTTGTCGCCGTCGAGCGCGATCAGCACGTCGCCGCCGGCCCGGAACGATTGCACGCTGCGGAACGGCTGGTCGGCGTAAGCCTCGGGGAAATACTTGAACAGCACGATCCGGTCGCGCGCGGCGGCGCTGCCCCAGGTGATGCGGTAGGAGGCCAGCCCGTACTGGGGCCGGGGGCCCAGCGTCACCGTGGTGTCCAGCGTGCCGGGCGGCAGGGCGAGTTCTTTCACCTTGAGCGGCGACTGCGGCGACAACGCCTCGATCCGCAGCGTCAGCGGCCCGGCCGCGCCATGGTCGCGCAGGTACAGCAGCAGCGAGCCGTTGCGGACCAGCAGGCGGGCCGAGACCGGGAAGACCTTCAGTTCCTGGCGGACCTTGGTGAACGCGGCCGCGGCCGCGGTCAGCCATTCCTTGGCGCCGTGCGGGCCGCGCCGCCCCTTGAAGGAGCGGAACATGTCGTGGCAGAACAGCCCCTTGACCCGCCCGCCGTTGGAGGTGCCCTTG
>DATJQG010000187.1:0-2424 GCA_035506015.1 Candidatus Edwardsiibacteriota bacterium | reverse complement strand
GGGCGAGAAGGCGCGGGCCGGTGCGATGGAGATGAGCAGTCCGGCACGTTCAAGGCGCTGGGGCGTGAGCTCGGGCAGATCGAGCGTCAAATAGCCGCTGCGCATGAGCGTCAGGGCCAGGCCCCCGATCCCGTCCGGCCGCCAGGATTCGCCGCTGAAGGCTCCAAGGTGTGACGCGTCGATATAGGCGAGATTGTTGGGCTTGGCGTAGTTGCCGTCGGGCAGCAGATTCGTCCCGGCCTGATTTGCCGCGGTGCAGGCCACGAGGGAAGCCACCAGGCCAATCGCCGCAAGCGATGTCTTCCAAGGACCCGGCTGATGGCCCACCAGCGCGATCAGCAGCGCGCCTGCGAGCATCGCAAGAATCTGTCGCCAGGCGGCCTGCGCTGCCACGTGCCTGTCGGCGAGATAGGCGAACAATCGCATCGTGAATTGATACGATGAGACGTCGATGGCGTTGGTCAGGCCGGAGGTGTCGCCGAATGTCACGACCCGGCCCTTGCCCAACGGCTGTTCGGCCGCCAGGACGACGTCGCCGAGTTTCTCGCCGGCATCGTAGCGGTCGTTGCCCATCATGGCCCGGTCGCTGGCCTCGTCGCCTTCATCGGTCCAGCCCCATCGGCCGACGAGCAGCGGGCGGGCAGGCCAGTGCGGATCGACCGAGGCGCCGATGACCACGCCGAACTGGTTCCGGTCGTCGGCAATCCCAGCCGTGGCGGGATGACTCAGGACCTCGTACGATTGCAGCCAGCCGCCGACGGCGAACGTGGCGCAGTCGAATCGGACCCGCATGGCCGTCGGGGCCAGGATCTCGTTGAACCGGTTGCTGCCGCCGGCGTCGCGGGTCGTGTGATCGCCCAGCACCAGCAGCGAGCCGCCGTGACGCACGAAGCTGTGAATGCGTTGCACCTGGTCCGGCTGCCACGGCTTGTCGGGGAAGATGAGTGCCAGGACATCGGCGTCGTTGACGTCCGCGCCGGACAGATCGGGCGAGATGAGACACTTGGCCCCCAGGCTCTCCAGCAGGACCGGCAGCATGCCGTACATGCCGCTTGAAAGCCGGCCGTACGAGCCGTGCGCTGGCTTGAGCCAGTTGAGAAAGCCCTTCTCATAGAAGACGACCTTTTTGCCTTGCAGGTCCAGCCGGCCGGGGGCGAAGACAGCCACAACGGGCAGCAGCACGGCGACAAACACAGACGCGCCTGCAAGTGCGAAGCGGCGGCCACGTGAGACGCCGGCCCTGGTGCGGGCAGGCTCAGTGGGCCCGTCGGTCTCGCCGATCCACCCCGACCAGCGGAACATAGCGGCGGCGATCAGGGCATGGATGGCACACGCGATCACGGGCAGATTCCACGGGACCACTTTGTGGATGAATTGCACGAAAGGACTCGTGGCATTCGTGCCGGCCGGTGACTGAGGAATGGCCGCCAAGAAGTCAGGGACATACGACAGAAGGACAAGATAGATCGTGTGGCCGCCGAGGATGGCGAGGAAGCCGTAGACGGCGCGGGGCATCCGAGGCGATCTCGTGTGAGGCAGGTACAGCGTCCAAACGGCACACATGAGGACGAGGAAGTCGAGGCCCGCGAACGTAGCGCCGACCCAGAGCGGCCTGCCGGTGATCCAGCTCACGGCGGTCCCGAGACATCGGCCGGCGAAGTCGGCGGCCAGCCAGAGCCAGGGGATGGCGGTGACGGCAAAACGATAGACGCCGAAGACAGTGACGGCAGCGGAGGAGGCCGTGAGAACACTCCTGCTGCGTCCTGCGGACACGAGCGCCAGGAACGCCAGGACCACGGCAGCAGCCAGCGTGTTCGCCGCCGGCGGAGCCAGCGCGACCAAGCCAACGGCCGTAGCGAGCACAAGCGGCAAAAGAGCCACACCGATGGCTCGCCTGGCTCCCCAGATCGGGTGACGCACGAGCAGAGCGACAGCGAACAGCAGCAGCGTTAATGCCCGGCGCAGGGGATGTCCCAGCAGACCCGTGGAACCGGCCGCCACCCAGGCCGCGATCAGTCCCGCCGAGGCGGCTATGACTGTGGCTGAGAGGTCCGTTGGGCAATCGAGGCGAGCACCGCCGGCGGGCTCCATCTGTCTTTCTTCGATACCAGGCACTCGCGCATTATCGCCAAAAACAGCACAAAATTCAATTGGAAAGGGCCGGCCAAAGCCACCACAAGCCCACGCCGTCTGAGATGCGCGTGGCACGACGCGCCGTCACGGCCAGGCACAGATCCGCCCGGTTAAACGGTCCCTCGTTTCGGTCCGGGGCCCTGCCCCAACGGCCTTTATCTCGACCCGTTCAGCGTGATTACAAACTGACCCACTGTGGGGCATTCGGTTTCGACCACCGGGCAGGCCATCGTCTGCGGCTCCACCGAGCATACGACCGCGGCGGCGGGAGATTGACTCTGCGTGCGCGGA
>DATJQG010000186.1:0-3417 GCA_035506015.1 Candidatus Edwardsiibacteriota bacterium | reverse complement strand
GCCGGATCTGGTCGACACCGGTGGGCTTGATCTTCATCACCAGCTCGTCGCCGCCGGGGAACTCGGCCTCGCTGACCCCGTCCTTCATCGTGAACGTGAGGTTGGGTATGCGCCGCGTCAGCGCGAACTCGCCGGCGCTGCCCGTGGCCTGCATCCGGGCCTTCATGCTCTCCAGGCTGGCGCGCTCCTGCGGGTGCAGGCTGGGGTTGCTGAGCGCCATCTCGATCACCGGCAGGTATTCCTCGGCCGTGGCCGGGCCGGTGTGGCGGTCGCTGCTATCGTAGAAATGGACCTCGGCCGCGCCCTCCACCTTGACCGAGAACCCGAACATCTTGGCCGGGTCGATGGCTTGCTTGGCGGTGTCGGCCTTGACCGTATCCTTGGCGGGCAGGTTGAGCTTGAGGCCCGTCTTGGTGGTGAAGCTCGAGTCCTTGGGGGCCTGGTTGCAGCCGGCCAGCAGCGCGCCGCCGATCAGCGCGGCGGTCAGCAGGGCGATCGCTTTGTTCATCGATGGGACCTCCTTTGATACCATTGACAATGGTTGTGGATGCAGCACCGTTGGCAGTCGGGAGCAGCGGGATGGCAGACCGCGCGGCCGTGCGCGATCAGGTTGATGTGCAGCGGGTACACCAACGGATCGGGGACGATGTGCCTGATCCGCTCCTGGAACGAGGCCCGGTCGTCGCGGGGCCGGGCCCAGCCCAGCCGGCGCGCGATCCTGAAGATGTGGGTGTCGACCGGGAAGACCGGGACGCCCAGGCCGAACAGTAGCGTGCAGGCCGCGGTCTTGGGGCCGACCCCCTTCAGCGATAGCAGATACTGATAGGCGGCCTCGGGCTCCATCCGCTTGATGAAATCCAGGCTGGGCCTGCCGCTGCGGCGCCGGAACTCGCGCAGCAGTTCGCCGATCCGCGCCGCCTTGATGTTGGCCAGCCCCCCGGCCCGGATCGCCGCCGCGACCGATCTGGCCGGCGCCGCCAGCACCGCGTCCCACCCGTTGAACCGCCGGCGCAGGCTGAGGAACGCAGCGTGGCTGTTGCGGTCGCTGGTGTTCTGCGACAGCACAGTCTCGATCAGCACGTCCAGCAGCGATCCGGCCTTGACGGGCTCGGGACGGCCGTAGGCCCGTTGCAGCGTGGCCGCGACGACGTCGATCGCGCGGACGGAGAGGATGCTCATCGCGCAGCCATTGCCCCCAGCGTCCGATCGAGCGCGGCCCAGGCCCGGTCGACCGTGATGCCGGTCATGCAGCGCGGCTCGCGGCATTCCATCCTGTTGCAGCAGAGGCAGGGCAGGGATTCGTCGCGCAGCACCGTATGGCCGGTCCCCCACGGCCCCTGGCTGTTCGGGTTGGTCGGGCCGTAGAACGCAACGGCCGGTACGCCGAAGGCGGTGGCGATGTGCAGCGGCCCGGAATCGTTGCCCACCACCGCGCTGCAGCCCGACAGCAACGCGGCCGCTTGCCGCAGCGTTGTTGGCGGAACGATGCTGACGCCCGGTCCCGCCGCTGCGGCGATCATTTTGGCATCGGCGAATTCCTGTCCGCTGCCCCAGAACACCAGCGGCTTCACCGGCTGCTGGGCGGCGATCCGTTCGGCCAGTGCGGCGTAGTTGGCCACCGGCCAGCGCTTGCAGGCCCAGCCGCCGGTGGGCAGGATGCCGACGATTATGTCGCGCTGCCCATATCCCAGTTGCCGCCAGACCTGCTGTTTGAACTCGAGCTCCTGCGGCGCCAGGTTGAACACCAGGCCACGCGTCGTGACCGGCACGCCCAGGAAGTCCAGCACGTGGAAATTGAATTCCACCTCGTGCCCGCGGTTGGCGACCGCGGCGGAGAGCACGTGGTTGTAGCAATGCCGCCGCATCCGGAAGTCGAACCCGATGCGGTGCGGCGCGCCGCAGGCCAGCGATTGCAGCGCGGTGCGCGGCGTGCCGATCAGGTCGATGCTGAGGTCGCAGCGCCGGCGGCGCAGGTCGGCCAGGAACCGCAGCGCGCCGGCCCGTGGCGAGAAGACGATCAATTCGTCGACGTCGGTGTTGCCTGCCATGATCGGCGCGCAGGACTGGCGCACCAGGTACGAGATCCTGGCATCGGGATAGCCGCGCCGCAGGTTGGCCAGGAACGGCGTCGACCACAGCACGTCGCCCACGCCGTGCGACCGCAGCACCAGGATCCTCTTCGCGCCGATCCTCATGCCAGCGCCTTCGCGTAGGTCCGCGAGATGCCGTCGAGCATCCGCTGTTCCGAGAACGATTCGACGGCCTTGGTGCGCGCGGCGGTACCCAGCGCGGCCCGCAACGCGGGCTCGGCGATCAGGCGCCGCAGCTTGTCCCGCAGGTCACCGCGGTCCCTGACCCTGGCGAACAGCCCGTCGGCGCCGTCAGCGATGATGTCGAGCACGCCGTCCTTGCCGTAGGCCACGCAGGGCAGGCCCGTGGCCATGGCCTCGACCAGCGCCAGCCCGAACGACTCGGCGTGCGAGGGGAACGCGAAAATGTCCAGGGCGTTGAGCCAGCGCTGGCGGTCCTCGCGGTAGCCGGTGAGATGGACGCGCTGTCCCAGCATCTGCCGCGCTTTATCCTCGATGTAGGCGCCGTAGGCGTCCTCGTTCCTGCTGTGGCCGCCGATCATCACGAACTCCAGGCCGGGCGCCGCCAAGCCGGCCGCGGCATCGAGGAAATCGTCGAACCCCTTGCCCGGCGACATCCGCCCCATCATGCCGACGACCAGCGCCGACGCGGGGATGCCCAACTCCCGGCGGGTCTCGGCGCGTTCGCCTGGGTCTGGCTTGAAGCGCTCCATGTCGATCCCCAGATGCACCAGGTCGACCTGGTCGGCCCTGAGCGGCGTGGTGGCGACTAGGTTGTCGCGGATCATGGTGGAGATGCCGGTGGCCCTGCTGACCCCGGCGTACAGCAGCCGGTGCCAGGGATCGCGCTTGACCACCACCGACTCGATCTGCTTGGTCAGGATGATCCTGCTGTTGATCCCCAGATTCGCGGGAACGGCGATGTTGATGTCCCTCGAATACTGGACGTGCAGGATGTCCGGACGATGGTGAGCGATGTACCTGCGCAGGCCCAGCATTCCCGCCGGATCGCAGCGTATATCCAGCGTGGAGATCCCGTTCCTGCGGCAGGTCTCGGAGATCGGCGCCCGGCCGTCGCAGGCGAAGGCCACTTCGTGGCTGTTCTCTTGCTGCAATTGCGCCAGCCGGTAGACGATCATCTCCATGCCGCCCCACGAGCGCGAGGTACAGAGGTGCAGGACCTTCGGTTTCATGGCCGGGGCGTCAGGCCAGATTCCCACAGCTTGAGGTACTTGACCAGCACGTAGTAACCCGACAGCGCCGACAGCAGCAGCCCTTCGCGGCCGTCGAGGAAGCCGAGCTTCAGCACGTACATCTTGAGGAACGT
>DATJQG010000185.1:0-3495 GCA_035506015.1 Candidatus Edwardsiibacteriota bacterium | reverse complement strand
CGCGAGTACATGGCGGCGCTGCTGTCCTCGGTGATGGGCGACGGCGACAAGACCGTGCTGTTCATGGCCAACTGCCGCGAGATGGGCATCCGCCTGCTGCCGCCCGACATCAACGCCAGCGCCTACCGCTACGGCACCGAGGGCGACGCCATCCGCATCGGGCTGGGCGCGGTCAAGAACACCGGGCAGACCGCGATCGAGGCCATCATCGCGGCGCGGGCCGAGCGGGCCGGGTTCGCCTCGCTGGAGCAGCTGCTGGAATCGGTGGACGGGCGGTTCATCAACCGCAAGGTGGCGGAGAGCCTGATCAAGGCCGGCTGCCTGGACGCGCTCGAGCCCGACCGCACCGCGCTGCTGGCGCGGCTGGACATGGCGCTGGACGGCGCCAGCCAGGCCCGCGAGATGAAGCAGAAGGGCCAGACCTCGATCTTCGAAACGCATCCGATGGGACAGCCGGCCGCCCGGCCCCCGACGGCGGCCAAGCGGAAGATCGATCCCCGGACCTTCCTGACCTTCGAGAAGGAGGCGCTGGGCTTCTACCTCTCCGGCCACCCGCTGGAGAAGTACTCGCTGGAGCTGAAGTCGTTCGCCACCCACACCGTCAGCCAGCTGCCGGACCTGCGCGACGAGGACCAGGTGATCCTGGGCGGCGTGGTCAGCGCGGCCAAGCTGATCTCGCAGAAGAACGGCGCCCAGATGGCCTTCGTCACCGTCGAGGACCTCACCGGCAGCTGCGAGGTGATCGTGTTCTCGGACCTGCTGGAGACCAAGCGCGCCCTGGTGGCGGCCGACTCGATGGTGCTGGTGGCCGGCACGGTGTCGACCCGCGAGGAGGAGGCCGCCAAGGTCGTGGCCGCGGACCTGTTCCCGCTGGAGCAGTGCCAGGCCAGCCTGGTGCAGCACCTGGAGATCCACCTCGAGGCCGACCAGCTGTCCCACGAGTTCAGCGGCCGGCTGACCGCGCTGCTGCAGCAGTTCCCGGGCGACTGCCCGGTGGTGTTCCTGCTGAAGACCGAGAGCCGCCAGGCGATCCGCGTCCGCGCCAGGAACATCAAGGTCAAGCCCGACCACCTGCTGTTCTCCGAGTTGGCCGGCCTGCTGCGCACGCCCTCCTACCGCTTCTGCGGCACGTGGGAACCGGCCCCGGCGCGCCGCAAGAGCAAGTACGGCGGCGGCCGGCAGAACAAGACCTGATGCGCCCCGGGCTGCGGGCATTGGAAATCGATTTCTGCGAAGGAAGCGCGATCGCCGATGGAAAAACTGCACGACGCCAGGTACGCCATCGATCATCGGACGATGATCGATCTGTGGCTGAGCCGGGCCGCTGTGCTGGAACTGGTCGGCAGGAATGAGGAGGCGTTGCGGGATTTGACGACGGTCCGGCGGATCGCCAGGAGCAACGGCGACAAGAAGATCGAGGCCGACTGCCTGCTCCAGGCCAGCGACACGCTCGCGACCGTCAGCAAGCTCGAGCAGATCCGGGACAAGGCCAGCGAGGCCCTGCGGCTGTATGGCGAGATCCGCGACCGGATGGGCCAAGAGGAATGCCTGACCTACATCGGTTTCACGCATTTCAAGTTCGGCGATTATGCCGCCGCCCTCGAGTACCTGACCCGCGCCCTGGAGCTGGCCGAGGAGCTGGGCGACCAACGGGGCGCGGCGACCAGCCTGCTCGCGATGGGCCTGGTGTACGGCGACCTCGGGGAGTATCCGCGGTCCATCGACTGCTCGAACCGCGCGCTCACGCTGCGAACGGCCAGCGGCGACCTGCGCGACCAGGCAGCCTGCCTGGTCAACCTCAGCCAGGTGTACCTCCAGCTGCTGGACACTGCCGCCGCCCACGAGCACAACGCCAGGTCGTTCGCGATGCACCGGACGGTCGGCGACCTCCGCGGACAGGCGATCAACCTCTCGGTGTTCGGCACCGTTTGTCTCGAGCAGGGGAACCGGCGCGATGCCCGGGCGCACCTGCTCAATGCCGAGCGGATCGCGGACCAGATCAACGACAAGGACCTGACCCGCAGCATCGCCGTTCGACGAGGGGAAGTCGAGCTGGCCGAGGGGAACCTGGCCCTGGCCGCCTCGTACGCGGACACGGCCGTGATGCTTTCGTCCGAGCTGCGATCGACGATGAACATCGCGGCGGCACTGCTGCTGAGGGCGCGGATCGACGCCGCGGGAAAGGACTGGCGCTCGGCCCGGGAGGAATTCGAACGCGTGCTCGGCATGCTGCGGGACATCAAGCTGCCCTATCAGATTGCGCGGGCCTATTATTACTATGGACTGGCCTTGCGGGAAGAAGAGCGAAACGATACGGGCAACGGGTACCTGTCGCAGGCCAGGGAGATTTTTACAAAGATCGGGGCCATGGGCTGGTTGAAGAAGTGCGCTGCCCTGCCTTAGTATCAACCATCTTCAGCTGACGAGATTGATATTGATCTGATACATCATATGCATCTGTTACACTACTAATTGTATTTTTTTTCTTTGAATTCCCGCATGACGGATGGCTTTTTGTAAGTCAAAGGCACAGTAGATGTTACTGTGCCTTTTAATATGCAAATAAATGCATTTTTCTTGATTTTTTTGCTTGAAAATTGACCTAAAAAATAGTATAATAATTCATCCGCAACCCATTGATTTATCAAGTCCTTTTAAGGAATTCATCATGAAAAAGTTTTTGTTGATGTTCTGCGCGATCGCCTTGATGGCCCCGGCCGTCTTCGCGATCCAGTTCACCGAGATGGTCGACCTGCCGACCGCCGGCACGTTGAACCGCGGCTCGTACGACATCCATCTGCGGATGCAGCCGGTGGGCGGCCTGCTGCTGGGCTTCGGGTTCGGCCTGTTCGACCGGCTGAACTTCGGCTTTTCCTACGGCGGCGACAACGTCATCGGCTACGGCAACATCGATTGGAACCCGCAGCCCGGCTTCCATGTCAAGTACCGCATCTTCGACGAGAGCTACTACATGCCGGCCGTCGCGCTGGGCTTCGACAACCAGGGCTTCGGGCCGTGGGCGGGCAACCGCTACATGATCAAGTCGCGCGGGTTCTACGCCGCGGCCAGCAAGAACTACAAATTCCTGGGCACGCTGGCGTTCCATGGCGGCGTCAACTACAGCCTGGAGGACCGCCACAATCCCGACAACACGCTGGACATCTTCGCCGGCATCGAGAAGTCGCTCAACCCCGAGTTGTGGCTGGTGGCCGAGTACGACGCGGCGCTCAACGACAAGGTCAAGGACCACCAGTTCGGCGAGGGTTACGGCTACCTCAACGTGGGCGTGCGCTGGCTGTTCTCCAACCGGCTGATGCTGGAGGCCGACCTCAAGAACCTGATGCGCAACGGCGAGCACGACACCCCGGCCGGCGAGATCGGCCGCACCGTCAAGCTGGCGTACTTCGATTCGTTCTGATCCTCCGATCACAAAAAGCCCAGGCCGTACGGCCTGGGCTTTTTGTGATCGGAGGATCAGAACGAATCGAAGTACGC
>DATJQG010000184.1:0-5288 GCA_035506015.1 Candidatus Edwardsiibacteriota bacterium | reverse complement strand
GGCCCGCTCGCCCGCCCCGGCCAGGGCCTCGATCTCGGCGTGCGGCAGGCCGGCCTTCTGGTGATAGCCCTGGCCGATCACCGCGCCGTTACCGACGATAACCGCCCCCACCATCGGGTTGGGCCAGGTGCGGCCGCGGGCCCGCGCCGCCAGGTCGAGCGCCATCCCCATGTACCGCCGGTCGTCGTCCGGTCGAGCTGGCATAAAAAAACGACCCAAATGATTTTGGGCCGGATGAAAGACGGCTTCGCCGCAGAATCGGGTTGCGCAAACGCTGAAGACCCGTCCAGCAACGAAGTTGCCTTCTTCCATCCGGACTGTAACCGTCGGCCCCGGACTTGCACCGGATCCATCCCCAGAATCCACGACCCGCGATCGAAACCATCAGACAGGACAACGAACGATGTATGATCGATAGCGCTGATCGTGAAATTATTCCAAGGGATCTGCGGGCTCGAGGCCTGGTGACAGCCCCTTACCGCCGATCGGGGAATTTCACCCCGCCCTGAATGTATGATAACTATAGCTTAAAAAAGTGCCAAAGTCAAGCGGAATAGCGTTCCCGCTCAGGCCAGCAGCCCGTCGACGAACTCCCGGGCGTCGAACGGCCGCAGGTCGTCCGGGTCCTCGCCGGTGCCCGCGTACAGCACCGGGATCCCCAGCTCCTGGGCGATGGCCAGCACGATCCCGCCCTTGGCCGTGCCGTCCAGCTTGGCCAGGATGATGCCGTCGACCCGCACCGCCTGGGAGAACAGCTTGGCCTGCGACAGCGCGTTCTGCCCGGTAGTGGCGTCCAGCACCAGCAGCGTGCGGTGGGGCGCGCCGGGCATCCGCTTGCCGGCGGCGGCGGCGACCTTGCTTAGCTCGTCGCGCAGGTGGCGCTGGGTGTGCAGCCGGCCGGCGGTGTCGATCAGCAGCAGGTCCGCGCCGCGGGCCTGGGCCGCGGCCACGGCGTCGAACGCCACGCTGGCCGGGTCGGCGCCGGGTTTCGAGCCGACGAACCCGGCGCCGGTCCGTTCCGCCCACAGCCGCAGCTGGTCGATGGCCGCGGCCCGGTAGGTGTCGGCGGCCGCCAGCATCACCGACTTGCCTTCGGCGTGCAGCAGCCGGCTGAGCTTGCCGGTCGACGTGGTCTTGCCCGAACCGTTAACGCCGGCGATCAGCCACACCTCCGGCTGCGCCGGATTGTCGAGGCCGGGATCCCGGACCCCGGACCTCGCCGTTAGGATGGCGAGCATCTCGCGCTGCAGCACCTCGGTCGCCGGCATGCCGCCGTCGGACTGCCTGACCGCCGCCAGCAGCCGCTCGGCCGCCGCCACGCCGACGTCGGCCAGCAGCAGCCGCTCCTCCAGCCCGGCCAGCTCGTCCGCGCTCAGCGTCCGCTTGCCGCCCACCGCCGCCGCGATGGCGCCGAACACGCCGCCGCGGGTCTTGGCCAGGCTGTCCTTGATCGATCGGAACAGTGACATCGTCAATCGTCGCACCGTGGTGGAACGAGACAAGCCTGAATCGGGATTCAGGCTTGGTGAGCGGGACCGCGAAGCGGCATCAGCTGAACTTGACCGAGACCACCTTGGAGATGCCGGCCTTCTCCATGGTGACGCCGTACAGCCGGTCGGCCACCTCCATCGTCCGCTTGTTGTGGGTGATCACCAGGAACTGCGTGCCGCCGGAGAAATCCCGCAGCATCGAGCAGAAGCGCTGGACGTTGGCGTCGTCCAGCGGGGCGTCGATCTCGTCCAGCACGCAGAACGGCGCCGGCTTCACCAGGTAGATGCCGAACAGCAGGGCCGTGGCGGTCAGGGTCTTCTCGCCGCCCGACAGCAGGGTGATCGACTTCATGCTCTTGCCCTCGGGCGTGGCCAGGATCTCGATCTCCGACTCCAGCGGGTCGTCGCTGCCGATCAGCCGGATCTGGGCGTCGCCGCCGATGAACAGCCGCTGGAAGATCTGGACGAAGCCGCGCTTGATGCCGTCCAGGGTCTCCAGGAACATGGAGCGGGCGGTCTCGTCGATCCGCTTGATGGTCAGCTGCAGGTCGTCCTTGGCGGCCAGCAGGTCGTCGCGCTGCTTCGACATGAAGCCGAACCGCTCCTCCTCCTGCTTCAGCTCCTCGATGGCGGCGAAATTGATCGGCCCCAGCTTCTTGATCCGCAGCCGCAGCTCCTCGATCCGTGCCTTGGCGCCGTCCAGGTCCAGGGCTTCGGGCCGTTCCAGCTGCTGCAGCGCCGTCTCGTACTCCGCCCTGATCCGCTGGGCGATGTTCTCGAACTCGTTGCGCACCGAGCCCAGGGCGATCTGCAGGCCCGACAGCTCCTGCTGGATGCGCTCGCTCTCCAGCCGGGTGCGGTGCATCTCGGTCTCGGCCTGCTTCAGCGCGGCCAGCGACTGCTGGCTCTGCTTCTGCATCTCGTCGCGGCTGACCTGCACCGCGCGCCGGTCCGCGGTGCGGGCCTCCAGCGTCAGCGCCAGGGCCTCGGCCTCCTGCTGCAGCTCGGCGATCGACTGGTAGCCGGTCTGGTCCTGGGCCCGCAGCTCCTGGATCCGCCCCAGCGTCTCGCCCTTGCGGGCCTCCAGCGCGGTGATCTCCTGTCGGGAGCGGTCGGCCTGGGACTGGGCCTGCGACAGCGCCAGCCGCAGCTGCCCGACGGCGGCAGCCAGCTGGTTGCGGGCCTGTTCCTGCGCGGCGAGCTCCCGATCGCGCTGGGCCAGCTGCTGGTCCTCGTCGCGGTTGGCCTCGGCCAGCTCCTGGTAACCGTCGTGGACCGGTTTGATCTGGCCCTCCAGGGCCGCCAGCGTCTCGCGCAGCTGCTGCAGCGACGCCTCCAGCGGCTGGACCCGGGACTGGTTGCGCTCCAGCGTCGCCTTGACCGCGGCCGCGCCCCGCTCGGAGGCGTTGAGCTGCTGCCGCAGCTTGTCCAGCTCGCGGTCGACATCGTCGGCGGCGCGGGCGGTCTCGTCCTGGGATCGCTTGAGGTGGCCGATCTCGCCCGACTGGCGCTGGTGCTCGTCGCGCATCGCCTTGATCTCGGTCGCCAGCTGGCCGATCCGGTCGCTGCGCTCCAGCAGCCCGAACTGCCCCTGCGGCAGTTCCCCGGCCATCATCGCCCCCGATGGTTCCCGCACCACGCCGTCCGGGTTGACCAGGCGTTGCCCGGGCAGGGCCTGCGCCAGCGCTGCCAGGTCGGCGTCGCTGGCCACCACCACGGTGTCGGCCAGCAGCAGGGCCAGCAGGTCGCGGTCGGCCCCGTCGCAGCTGACGAAATCGATGGCGCGGCCCTTGACGCCCGGGCCGGCCACCGGGGCGTCCTGCTGCGGCGGCACGTCGCGGGCGATCACCGTGGCCTTGCCGGCGCGGGCGCCCCGCAGCTGGTTCACCGCGGCGGCGGCCGCCGCCGCGGAGTCCACCACCACCCATTGCAGCCGCTCGCCCAGCGCGGATTCGATGGCGGCTTGGAACCCCGGCTGGCATTTGATCAGGTCGGCCAGCGGCGCCACGCGGCCCCCGATCCGTTCCCGGGCGGCGATCAGGTGCTGGACGCCCGGCTGGTAGCCCTCGTGGCGCTGCTGCAGCCCGGACAGCAGTTCGTGCTCCTTCTCCAGGCGCGATAGGGAGGTCGCCAGCTCGCCGATGCGCTCGTTGGCCAGCTGGATCTTCTGCTGCAGCTCGCGGGCCTTGTCCCGCAGCCGCACCTTCTCCTCGGCCAGCACCTGCAGCGCCCTGGCCTCGGCGTCGAGCCGGCCGCTGAGCTCGGCCAGCTGGGCCTCGCCCTTGGCCAGCTCCTGCCGCAGCTGCCGCTCCTCCTCCTGCCGCTGCTCCAGGTCGCGCAGGCCGGCGGCCCGCCGGCTCTCCAGCAGGGCCAGGGCCTCCTTGCCCTCGGCCTCCCGCTTCACCGCCTCCTGCAGCTCCTTGCGGGCCTCGCTCAGCGCCAGCTTGGCCAAGGTCAGCTCGGACTCGGCCTTGGCCAGCTGCGATTCCCCGCCGGCCAGCTGCTCGGTCTGGGCCAGCACCGCCGCGGACGCCTGCTGCAGGCCCTCCTGCTGCGACCGGGACTGGCCCTCGAGATCGGCGATGGCGGCCAGCAGCTTCTTGACCTCGGCCTCGCGGCCGGCCATGGCCTGCTCCAGGCCGGTGCGCCGCTCCCGGATCACCGCCAGCCGGTTCTCCTGCTGCTGGATCTCGCCGGTGATGGCGCCCAGCTTCTCCTGGATGGCGGCGATGCCGGACTCGTTCTGCTCCAGCGCCTCGCGCGATGCCGTCAGCTCGCGCTCCTGGCGCTCGACATCCTGGACCGCCGCGGCGCGGCGCTGCTGCAGCCCGTCGATCTCGCCCAGCAGCCGCTGCTCCTCGGCCGTCAGCCGGTCGCGCTCCAGCGCCGCCACCTTGAGGTCCAGCTCCCGGAGCTCGGCCGTGAACCGCTCGTAGACCCGCGATTTGCTGGCCTGGCGCTTCAGGTAGCGCAGCCGCTTCTCGACCTCGGCGATGATGTCCTGCAGCCGCAGCAGGTCCTCGGTGGTGGCCTCCATCCGGCGCTGGGCCGCCTTCTTCTGCAGCCGGTACTTGGCCACGCCGGCGGCCTCCTCGAACAGGGTGCGCCGCAGGTCGGGGTCCTCGGACAGGATCATCTCGATCATCTTGGGCTCGATCATCGAGTAGGTGTCCGCGCCCAGGCCGGTGTTGAGGAACAGGTCGACGATGTCCTTGAGCCGGCAGGTCCGGTTGTTGAGCAGGTACTCGCTCTCGCCCGAGCGGAACAGCCGGCGGGTGACCGAGACCTCGCTGTACTCCAGCGGCAGCTGGCCGTCCTCGTTGGAGAACACCAGCGTCACCTCGGCCAGCGACAGCGGCGGCTCGTCCTTGGTGCCGACGAAGATCACGTCCTCCATCTTCTCGGAGCGCAGGGTCTTGGTGCTCTGCTCGCCCAGGCACCAGCGGATGGCGTCGACCACGTTGGTCTTGCCGCAGCCGTTGGGGCCGACGATGGCCGTGATCCCGGTGCCGATCTCCAGGGTGAGCTTCTGCGGGAACGATTTGAACCCGAATATTTCCAGCCGTGACAGGTACATGGATGCGTGGCAGCGTGTGGAAAAAGTTGCTGTGATAACGAATTAGT
Organism: Candidatus Edwardsiibacteriota bacterium; assembly: GCA_035506015.1. Taxonomy (GTDB): domain Bacteria; phylum Edwardsbacteria; class AC1; order AC1; family EtOH8; genus DATJQG01. The sequence continues at coordinate 174 of DATJQG010000184.1, read as the reverse complement.
TTACCAAATATATCATGCCATCGTCAATACAAATCTGGTTACTTGATGACCGCGAACTTGCCGATCTTGGTGCCGATCCCCGGCGCGTCCACGTGGTAGATGTACAGCCCGCTGGCCACCCGCTTGTTGTACGTGGTCAGCAAGTTCCACTTCTCCGCGCTGTTGTTCTCCGCG
>DATJQG010000183.1:0-5297 GCA_035506015.1 Candidatus Edwardsiibacteriota bacterium | reverse complement strand
GTCGAAACCGGACGAGGCCATCACCACGCACCCGGCCGTGGTCGAGGCCGTGATCAACCTGGTGCGGCAGGCCGGCGGCATCCCGATGCTGGGCGACAGCCCGGCCGGCGCGGCCAAGTCGGTCGAGGAGTTCTGGAAAACGACCGGGATGTGGGAGGTCTGCAAGCGGCTGAACGTGGAGCTGGTGCAGTTCGAGAAGGGCGGCGTGGAGATGAGGGTGCGCCGCGGCAAAAAGTACCACATCGCCAAGGCCGTGCTGGACGCCGACGTGGTGATCAACCTGCCCAAGCTCAAGACCCACGCCCTGACCATGCTGACCTGCGCGGTCAAGAACATCTACGGCGTGATCCCCGGCCTGAAGAAGTCCAACTACCACAAGGAAGCGCCCAAGCCGATGGACTTTTCGGGCATCGTGGTGGACGTCTACGCCCTGGCCACGCCGCAGCTGACCATCGTCGACGGCGTGATCGGGATGGACGGCGCCGGCCCCTCGGCCGGGAACCCCAAGCCGCTGGGGCTGATCGTGGCCGGCGCGGACGGCGTGGCCATCGACGCGGCCGTCACGCACCTGATGGGCGGCAAGCCGCTGAAGATCCCCACCACCAAGCTGGCATACGCGCAAAAGCTGGGCGAGGCCGACCAGCACCGCATCGAACTGGTCGGGGACCCGTATCCCGTGCGCAAGGATTTCGACTGGCCGCAGGACTGGTTCTACGCCCTGGTGCCCGGCCTGCTGGCCAGGGTCGCGGCCAAGCTGTTCTGGATCCGGCCGGCCATCCAGGCTGAGAAGTGCGTCAACTGCGGCTACTGCGTGGAGAGCTGCCCGGTGAGCGCGCTGTCGGCCGGGGTCAGGATCCCGGAGTTCGACTACAAGCTGTGCATCAACTGCCTGTGCTGCCAGGAGGTCTGCCCGCAGCACGCGGTCTACCAGCGCAAGAGCCCGATCGCGCGTCTGCTGCGGCCGTGAACACAATACCACCGAATGTCACCCTGAGATTGGTTCCATGCCTTGCGGATTGAAGGGTCATCCCTCAGCTCGTCAGGCATGGTGCATTCTCGGAATGACACTGTGGGGGAAAAAGTGAAGCAGCTCGGCTACATCCTGCAATACTGGCTGCTGCAAGCCGTCGGCTGGCGCGCCAACAGGCTGCGCTTGGAAGATGCGCTCGACTGGGGCGCGTTGCTGGGCTCGCTGGGATATGCCATCGGGATCAGAAAGGATGTGGCACTGGGCAACCTGTCCGCGGCATTCCCGGAAAAGACCGGGCAGGAATGCGACGCCATCGCGCGGTCGTTGTACCGCAACCTGGGCAGGAATTTGATCGAGCTGCTGCGGTTCGAGACGCAGTCGCAGTCCGATGTCAAGGCCCAGGTGACGTTCGAGGGCGAGCGGCATTTCCGGGACGCGCGGGCCAAGGGCAAGGGCGCGATCCTGGTCAGCGGCCACTTCGGCAACTGGGAGCTGTACGCCGCGGCCATCGCCGGCGCGGGCTACCCGTTCTCGGTGGTGGTCTATCCCCAGCACAACGCGCGGGTCGACGCCATGCTCAACCGGCTGCGCCAGGGCAAGGGAGTGCAGATCATCTACAAGCGCAACGCGGCCAAGGACGTGCTGCGGGCGCTGCGGGACAACCGGCTGGTGACCATGCTGTCCGACCAGGACGCTGGCTCCGACGGCGTGTTCGCGGACTTCTTCGGCCGCCCGGCCTCCACCACGCGCGGGCCGGCGCTGTTCGCCTGCAAGACCGGCGCGCCGATCATCACCGGCGTGATCGTGCGCGAAGCCGCCGGTCGCCACCGCGGCGTCATCGACCCGCCGCTCTACGCGGATCAAAGCGCCGACCGCGGGCGCGAGATCGAACGGCTGACGCGGGAGATCGTGTCGCGGCTCGAGCAGCGCGTGAGGCAGCATCCCGACCACTGGTACTGGGTGCACAAACGGTGGAAGACCAGGCCGCCGGACGCGAATCGTGAATCGTGAATGGGGAACGGGGTATGGAAAACGGGATCCCGGCGTAGGTATGCGTAAGGCACTAAAAGTGGTTTGAATCGAAAGGATCAATATGAAGAAACTATTCATCGCCGGGTTCTGCCTGGCGGTCGTGCTGTCGGGCTGCACGGGCAAGAGCGAGGTCAAGTCCAAGGGCTCGCAGGGCGACCAGCCGTTCGGCGTCTATCAAAGCGGCATCGACCGGGCCAAGGAGGTGCAGCAGAAATCGGTGACGCGCTCCGCCGCCGAGGACTCGGCCGCTGCCGCGGCCAAGGATGGCGCCCAGGGACAGTAGCATCAGTGCCCATTCGTCATCCTGAGAACGGCTCCGTGCTTTGCCCTTGAAGGATCTGTACGAAAGACCGGACGAGATTCTTCGGCAGCAAAGCGAGACGCCTACTCAGAATGACGTGACAGAATACAACAATGCCGATCAAAGTACTTCCCAACGACATCGTCAACAAGATCGCGGCCGGCGAGGTAATCGAGCGGCCGTCGTCCGTGGTCAAGGAGCTGCTGGAGAACAGCCTGGACGCCGGCGCCAGGGCCGTCGAGGTCGAGATCCGGAACGGCGGGCTGAGCTACGTGCGCGTCTCGGACGACGGCGGCGGCATGGCGCGGTCCGAGATGGAGCTGGCGCTGCAGCGCCACGCCACCAGCAAGATCGCGTCCTACGAGGATATCTTCACCATCGCCAGCTACGGCTTCCGCGGCGAGGCCCTGCCCAGCATCGCGGCGGTATCGCGCCTGACCATGACCTCGCGGCCCGCGGGCGCGGACGCCGCGTTCCGCCTCGTCTGCGACGCGGGAGCCGTCGCCGAGCGCGCCGAGGCCGCGGCGGGGCAGGGCACCACCATCACCGTCGAGCAGCTGTTCGCCAACGTGCCGGCCCGGCGCAAGTTCCTCAAGAGCGAGCTGACCGAGACCCGGCGGATCGTCGACGAGATCACGGCCCAGGCCCTGGCCAACCCCGGCACCGGCTTCCGCCTGGTGTGCGACGGCCGCGACACGCTGCGGTACGCGCCGGCCGACCGCGCCCAGCGGGCGGCCGACGTGCTGGGGCGCGAGCTGTTCGCGACGCTGCGGCCCTTCGACCACGGCCAGCGGCCGGTGCGGGCCTTCGGCTTCGCCTCACGACCCGAGCAGCTGTGGCCCAAGCGACGCGAGCAGCTGATCTTCGTCAACGGCCGGCGGGTCAGCGACAAGCTGGTGCACGCCGCGGTCTACCAGGGCTACGGGCCGGCGCTGCTGGGGCGCCACCCGGCCTACCTGGTGTTCCTCGAGGTCTCGCCCCACGAGGTGGACGTCAACGTGCACCCGGCCAAGAGCCAGGTGCGCTTCAAGGACGAGTCGCTGGTGTTCAACACGGTCAAGGGCGCGATTTCCCGGGCGATGTTCGCGGAGGACGCGGGGACGTCCGGCCAGGGCCGCGCTCCCGGGACGGGGTTCTCCTACGCGCCGCAGGTGCCGCTGTCGCAGCAGACCGAGGCCGCGCTGCAGTCGGTGCGCGAGCTGTTCGCCCAGCCCTACCAGCCGCTGGCGCGGGCCGCGGCCGCCGAGCCGGACCAGCAGCTGGTGATCTACTGGCAGGCCCACGACCGCTACATCATGGCCGAGACCAAGACCGGCCTGATCATCATCGACCAGCACGCCGCGCACGAGCGGGTGCTGTACGAGCAGCTGCTGTCATCGCAGGAGCAGCGCCAGGCACAGCAGCTGTTGTTCCCGGTGAGCATCGAGCTGACGGCCGCGGAAAGCAAGGTCTACGAGGAATACCAGTCCGTGTTCACCGCCCTGGGGTTCGACATCCAGAAGTTCTCCGGCCGCACCATCGTGGTCGAGGGCCTGCCCGCGGCGGCGGGCGCCAATGTCGACGGCGCGGCCATCATCCGCGGCATCCTGTCCGACCTGGCCGAGGCCGGCGCCACGGCCGAGGAGCCGGCCAACGCGCTGGCGCGCTCGTTCGCCTGCCACGCCGCGGTCAAGGCCGGCCAGCACCTGGACCAGGCCGAGATGAACCAGCTGGTGGACCGGCTGTTCGCCACCAGTTCGCCCTATCTCGACCCCCACGGCCGGCCCGCGGTGATCAAGTTCACGCTGGACGACCTGGACCGCAGGTTCGGGAGGGTATGAGCGGCCCGGTGCTGGTGATCGCCGGGCCGACCGCCGTCGGCAAGACCGCGGCCGGCATAACCTACGCGCTGCGGCACGGCACCGAGATCATTTCCGCAGATTCGCGTCAGGTCTATCAATATCTCGATATCGGCACGGCCAAGCCCACCGCGCAGGAACGGGCGCAGGTCAAACACCACCTGGTCGATTTCCTCGACCCCGCGCGGGCCTACAGCGCGGCCGAGTACGCCGCCGATGCCCGGCGCGTGATGGACGCACTCGACTCCCAAGGCAATCCATACATCGTGGTCGGCGGGTCAGGGCTGTACATCCGGGCGTTGATCGAGGGACTGGCCGCGATACCATCCGCAGATGATGCGATCCGTGCTGAACTCGCAGCTTTCGTCAAGGAACACGGGAAAGCCGCGCTGCACCAGCGCCTCACCAAGATCGACCCCGTGACTGCGGGACGTCTCAAACCCAACGACACGGTACGGATCACGAGGGCGCTCGAGGTGCATCGATTGACCGGCAAGCCCATCAGCCAATGGCATGCCAACGAGCGAGTCAAAGACCGGCGCGAATACCGCCTGGTCGTGCTGGACATGGAGCGGGAGACGTTGTATGAACGCATCAACCAGCGGGTCGATGCCATGCTGGGGGCGGGCTTGGTCGATGAGGTTCGCGGCATCTTGGCCAAGGGATATTCGCCTGCGCTTAACGCACTCCAGACCGTCGGCTACAAGGAAGTGATCGCCCACTTGAACGGCGAGTATGATGCGGCGCGGATGACCGAGCTGATCAAGCAGAACACTCGCAACTTCGCCAAGCGGCAGTTGACCTGGTTCCGAGGGATGAAGAATGCCGAGTGGTTGACCCCAGAGCAGCTAATAAAGGATATCGAGGCATGATGATCACGTTTCAATATGATAGCGCATTTATCAAGAAGGCATTTTATTCGAGTATATTGCATCGATTCAGGAGACCAATGATCGTCGTGCTTCTTATGTTCATCTACGGGGCGATTATGCTTGTGCTCGGCAGGATTGACCTTTTAAACTCGATATGCGTGGCATTGCCTTTAATGTATGTACTCGTTTTGATCAAGTCATTGCTGGCATCCTTAAAAGCAAACAACGAACTCGTGGATAAAACATGCTCTTTGAAACTTGAAAACGAACTGATGGAATTCAGG
>DATJQG010000182.1:0-3109 GCA_035506015.1 Candidatus Edwardsiibacteriota bacterium | reverse complement strand
GGTCGACTACGACAAGTGGAAGATGGTGTCGTTCCCGGCCGACCTCAACAACATGGCGGTCTACACCCTGCTGCGGGACGACCTGGGCAGCTACGACCGGACCAAGTGGCGGCTGTACGAGTACCAGGCCAACCAATACGTGGAATACGGCGCCAGCGGCCCGGTCAACCATCTCGGCCACGCCTACTGGCTGCGGCAGCGGGTAGGGCAGAGCACCACGGTCGACGTGGACAGCGCCGGAACGGTGGTACCCAGCGGCGCCACCGTGGACGTGCCGTTCGCCAGCGGCTGGGTCGATGTCGGCGACCCGTTCCTGTTCCCGGTCAAGTGGTCCGACATCTACGCCGCGACCGGGGCCGATACGGCCCTGATCCAGGGGATCTACACCTACAGCGGCAGCGCCTGGACGTTCCCGGTGACCGGCAGCATGGCGCCGTGGGAGGGCTATTCGCTCAAGACCAGCGGCGCGGGGACGCTGCGGATCCCGACGATCGTCGCCACCAAGGCCGGCGCCGACGGGCCGGGCTGGCCGCAGGGCTGGATCGGGAAGATCACGGTCGTGACCGGCGAGGGCAGCGACGACAACTACTTCGGCATCGGGGAGGGCACCAGCGCGGCCGCGGACAAGTACGACTATCCGGAGCCGCCCAGCGGGCTGACCGGGGTGTCCGGCTACTTCGCCCTGGGCCAGGGCGAGTACGGGTCGGACATCAGGCCGGCCCTGGGCGCGGGCCAGACCTGGGAGTTCGCGGCGCAGTCGCGGTCCCTGGACAACGCGATCACCGTGCAGCTGCCGGAGAACCTGCCCAAGGACGTCACCGTCTGGCTGGCCGACCTCACCGACCAGGTCTCGCAGCAGATGGCCAACGGCGCGACCTACGCGTACCATGCCGCGGCCAGCGAGAAGCGCTGCTTCAAGCTGATCGTGGGCAACGGGGCCTACGCCGCGGCGGAGCTGGAACGGGCGTTCCTGCCGCCGGCGGTGACGCTGCTGGCGCAGAACCGGCCCAACCCGATGGCCGACAAGACCACCATCAACTACCAGCTGGCGGCCGGCGGCAAGGTCGAGCTGGCGGTCTACAACATCGTGGGGCAGAAGGTGCGGACGCTGGTCAACGGCGTCCAGAAGGCCGGCAAGTACCGCGTCGCCTGGGACGGCGGCAACGACCGCGGGACGCGGCTGAGCAACGGCGTGTACTTCTACCGGCTGACGGCCAGCGACGCGGTGCAGACCAAGAAACTGACCATCGTCCGCTGAACGGGAACGGCGGTCGGCGGGAACGGGGGCCGGAGCGGACGCTCCGGCCCTTCTGCTGCCCCGGCCGGCCGGGCAGCGCGGCGGAATATTTTGGATAGCCACTTGACAGCCCGGGGGCTTTACAGTAAGATTGAAACCGACAGAGTAGCGATTCTGCCATGATCAACACCATCCTCCAGGTCAGCACCGGGATCCCGCCGAACGCCACGTGACCGCCCAGGCTGCGGCCGTCCCGGCCGCAGCCTTTTTCCGCCCGCCCGGCAACCAGCAACATCACCCGCAGCGACAGAACGAATGGAAGCATCGATGGCGCGAAAGACAGCAGCAAAGGCAGCAGCGTCCCAGACCAAACTGTTCGTGCTGGACACCAACGTCATCCTGTACGACCACACCTGCATCTACCATTTCCAGGAGCACGACATCGTGATCCCGATCGTGGTGCTGGAGGAGCTGGACAAGTTCAAGAAGGGATCGGACCTGATCAACTTCGAGGCCCGCGAGTTCATCCGCGAGCTGGACAAGATCGCCGGCGACCAGCTGTTCACCAAGGGCATCTCGCTGGGCAAGCAGCGCGGCCACCTTTCGATCGAGGTGGGGGACCCCCATTCCGAGATCGTCTACCACGCCTTCACCGCGGCCAAGGTCGACCACCGCATCCTGGCCCTGGCCGAGCAGCTCAGCGCCACCCGCAGCGACCGCCAGGTGATCATCGTCTCCAAGGACATCAACCTGCGGATGAAGGCCAAATCGCTGGGCATCCAGGCCGAGGACTACGAGACCGGCAAGATCCGCCACGTCGACGAGCTCTATACCGGGATCCAGGAGATCGTCGACGCCGACAAGGCCCAGATCTCGAAATTCCACGAGGACCCCTACGCCGTGCCGGTGGGCTCCTTCGCCATCACGCCGCCGCCGGTACCGCACCAGTACTTCATCTTCAAGAACAACAGCTCCAGCGCGCTGGCCCACTTCAACGCCGAGAAGCAGGCGCTGGAGCGGATCCTGAAGCGCCCGGCCTACGGCATCGAGCCGCGCAACTCGGAGCAGATCTTCGCGCTGGACGCCCTGCTGCGGCCCGAGGTGCAGCTGGCGGCGCTGACCGGCAAGGCCGGCACCGGCAAGACCCTGCTGGCGCTGGCCGCGGCGCTGGAGCAGCGCCGCAACTTCCACCAGATCTATCTGGCGCGGCCGGTGCAGCCGCTGGCCAACCGCGACATCGGCTTCCTGCCCGGCGACATCAAGTCCAAGATCGACCCCTACATGGAGCCGCTGTGGGACAACCTGGCCGTGATCCGCCACCGCTTCCCGCCCGAGAGCAAGGAGCACGCCAAGATCAACGAGATGGTCCAGAACGAGAAGCTGATGATCTCGGCGCTGGCCTACATCCGCGGCCGCAGCCTGTCCAACGTTTACTTCATCATCGACGAGGCCCAGAACCTGACGCCGCTGGAGGTCAAGACCATCATCACCCGGGCGGGCGAGGGCACCAAGATCGTGTTCACCGGCGACGTCTACCAGATCGACTCGCCCTACCTCGACAGCCAGAGCAACGGCCTGACCTTCCTGATCGACCGGATGAAGGGCCAGCCGCTGTTCGCCCACGTCAACCTGGTGAAGGGCGAGCGCTCGCACCTGGCCGAGCTGGCCAGCGACCTGCTGTGAAGCGCGGCAGTGCGAGGGCAATTCATGAATTGCCCCAACAAGGTCCGGCATGAAGCAGAAGAAGAACATCATCGTGATCGGCGACCGGGTGCTGATCGACCCCGGCGGCAAGCACGACCGCACCAAGACCGGGCTGTACCTGCCGCCCACGGTGCAGGAGAAAGACAAGGTGCAGTCCGGCTACGTGGT
>DATJQG010000181.1:0-8972 GCA_035506015.1 Candidatus Edwardsiibacteriota bacterium | reverse complement strand
CTCGGCCGCGCCCTGCGGCGGAGCAGCGCCGACCTGCTGCTGGCAGATGCCGGGTCGGCCGACGGCCTGCCCGGGCTGCGCGACGGCCGCCTGGCCGTCGGGCGGCTGCTGCTGCCGCTGCTGCTGGCCGTCAGCGGCGAGCGGCGGCCGGCGCCGCGGCGGGCCGCGGGCATCGTCCCGGTCCAGTTCCGCTATCCCTGCGCCAAGCGCGACCTGGTGATGGCCGTGGAGCGCGCGCTGTGGAGCGAGAGCGCCGACCTCTACCGCGTCCATTTCCAGAACGTCAGCGACATCGTCTACACCATCGGCCGCGGCCCGGTGGTGACCTCGGTCTCGCCGTCGATCACCGCCGTGCTGGGCTACGAACCGGGCGAGCTGGTGGGGCGGCGGCTGGACGTCACGCGCTACGTGGGGCGGCCGCTGGCCGGGAAGGTGCGGCGGGCGCTGGGACAGGCGCTGCGTGGCCGGCCGGCCGGGGCGATGGTGATCGACGTCCGCGCCAAGGACGGCGGCCGCCGCACCCTGGAGATCAGGTTCGGCCGCACGGTGGCGACCGCCGCCGGGCCGGTGGTTACCGGCACCGCCCGCGACATCACCGACTGGAAGAACCTGACCGCGTCGCTGCAGGACAGCGAGCAGCGCTACCGCCTGCTGACCGATACCTCCCCGGACATGATCTTCGTGGTGGGCCCCGGCGGCATCGTCGAGTACGTCAACGCGGCAGCCGCCCGCGCGGTGGGCAAGCCCTTCGACAAGCTGGTCGGCCGGAGGATCGGCGAGCTGTTCCCGGCCCCGACGGCCCGGCGCCAGCTGGCCAACGTCCGCCGGGTGTACGCCACGGGACGGCCCCTGTCGCTGGAGAACCGCTCGGTGATCCACGGACGGACGTTGTGGCTGGACACCCGGCTGGTGCCGGTGCGCGACCCGCGCGGCAGGGTGTCCTCGGTGATGGGCGTGTCGCGCGACATCACCGGGCGCAAGCGGGCCGAGCAGGCGCTGCGCGAGAGCGAGGAAAAGTACCGCACGCTGTTCAGCCAGGCCTCGGACGGGATCATGCTGATGGCGACCGACGGCCCGCGCTTCACGGTCAACCGGTCGTTCGCCCGGATGCACGGCTACCGCAGCCCGGCGGAGATGGAGCGGCTGCGGCTGGGGGACCTGGACACGCCGGAGACCGCGCGGCTGGCCGCGCAGCGGCTGCGGCGGATGCTGGCCGGCGAGACGCTGCACTTCGAGGTCGAGCACTACCACCGGGACGGCCATGCCTTCCCGCTGCGGGTGTCCTGCAGCGTCGTCCGCATCGGCGGGCGGTCGTATTTCCTGGGCTTCCACCGTGACATCACCGAGCACAAGCGGGCCGAACAGGCGCTGCAGCGGTCGGAGCGGCAGTACCGCTCGACCATCGACAGCATGGGCGACGCCATCAACGTCGTCGACCGGCGGCTGCGGTTCGTCCTGGTCAACCGCCGGTTCCAGGCCTGGTGCCGCGAGCTGGGGCTGCCGCCGCTGGCCGCCGGGCAGACGATCTTCCAGGCCTTCCCGTTCCTGCCGCGGTCGCTGCGCCGGGAATACGCCGCCGTGTTCCGCAGCGGCCGGACGATGGTGACCGAGGAGACCAGCGCCGTGGCCGGGCGGGCCATCGCCACCGAGACGCGCAAGATCCCGATCGTCGAGCACGGCCGGGTGGTGCGGGTGATCACCATCGTGCGGGACATCACGCAGCGCCAGCGCACGGAACAGGCGCTGCGCGAGAGCGAGGAGAAGTACCGCGGCCTGGTCGAGGCCACCGACACCGGCTTCGTGATCCTGGACGCCCGGGGCCGGGTGCTGGACGCCAACGCCGAGTATGTGCGGCTGACCGGCCGCCGCACGCTGGCCCAGGTCCGCGGCCGTCCGGTGACCGACTGGACCGCGCCCTACGACCTGAGGCGCAACCGGTCCGAGGTCGCCAAATGCATGCGCCAGGGGTCGGTCCGCTCGCTGGAGATCGACTATCGCCACCCCGACGGCGCCATCGTGCCGATCGAGGTCAACGCCACGGTGATCCGGACCGCGGCCGGCCCGCAGATCGTCACGCTGTGCCGCGACATCACTGCGCGCAAGCGGACCGAGCAGGCGCTGCGCGAGAACCTGGCCAAGTACCAGCTGCTGTTCAACAGCATCAACGACTCGGTCTGGATCCAGGAGTCCGGCCGCCACGGGCCGGGGCGGATCATCGAGGTCAACAAGAAAGCCTGCCAGCGCCTGGGCTATACCCGCGAGCAGATGCTGGGGATGACCATCGCCGACATCGACGCGCCGGAACAGGTGGCGAGGATCAAGCAGACGTTCCGGCGGATCCAGCGCCTCGGCCACCTGGTGTTCGAGGCCGACCATCTGACGCGGCAGGGGCGCCGGGTGTCGATGGAGCTGAGCGTCAGCCGCATCAGGTACCAGGGGCGGGACGCCCAGTTCGTGGTGGGCCGCGACATCACCGAGCGCAAGCGGGCCGAGCGGGCGCTGCGCGAGAGCGAGCAGATCAACAGCGCCATCTCGGGCCTGACCACCGACTACAGCTTCATCGTGGACATCGGGCCGCGCGGCAGGATGGCCCTGCGCTGGACCTCGGAGAACATGCGCCAGGCCACCGGCCGCACGCTCACCGAGGCCGCGACGCCCGCGCTGTGGCGGCGGATCATCCACCCCGCCGACCTGGCGGCGTTCTCGGCCTTCGTGCGGCGGACCGTCGCCGGCGGTGCGGCCGCCGATCTGGAGTGCCGGTCGCTCACCAAGGCCGGGGCCGAGCGCTGGGTGCAGGTGTTCGTCCAGCCGGTGCGGGGCGGGGGCGGGCTGGTGGCGGCGGTGATCGGGGCCGTCAAGGACATCACCGAGCGCAAACGGGCCGAGCAGGCGCTGCGCGAGAGCGAACAGAACTACCGCACGATCTTCAACGGCGTCAACGAGGGCATCTACCGCTCGACCCCGGACGGCAAGCCGCTGCTCAACAACCCCGCGCTGATCAGGATGCTGGGTTTCGCCAACGAGGCCGAGTCGCTGCGGCGTGACATCGCGTCCGAGGGCTACTACGATCCCGCGGTGCGCGAGCAGTATAAGCGGCGGATGGAGCGGGACGGGAAAGTGCGTGACTTCATCAACACCTGGCGCAGGAAGGACGGCACGCCGCTGATCGTGCGCGAGAACGCCCACGCGGTGCGGGACGCGTCGGGCAGGATCAAGTACTACGAGGGCACGGTCGAGGACATCACCGAGCGCTGGCGGGCCGAGCAGGCGCTGCGCGACAGCGAGGAGCGCTTCCGCTCGTTCATCGAGCAGGCGGCCGAGGGCATCGTGATCCTGGACGAACAGGGCCGGATCGTCGAATGGAACCGTGCCCAGCAGCGGATCTACGGACCAAGCCGCGACCAGGCCATCGGCCGGTATTTCTGGGACCTGCAGTACCAGCTGACGCCGCGCGGCAAGCGGACCGCGGGCCAGCGGCAGTACTTCCGCCGGCTGGTGCAGCGGGCCCTGCGGACGGGGCGCTCGCCGATCTTCGACAAGCCGTCGATCGTACGGGTCGACGGTCCCGCGGGCACCGAACGCCTGACCGAGCAGCGGGCCTTCCCGATCAGGACCGAGCACGGTTTCCGGATCGGCGCGGTGACCCTCGACGTCACCGAGCAGCGGCGGCTGGAGCAGCAGGTGCTGGAGGTCGGCGACCAGGTGCAGCGCCAGATCGGCCATGACCTGCACGACGGCGTCAGCCAGCTGCTGACCGTGATCGCCCTGCGGATGAAGGCGCTGCAGCAGCGGCTGGCGGCGCGCCGCATCGCCGAGTCCGGGGAGGCCGCGACCGTGGCCGAGATGATTCGGCGGACCATGACCGAGGTGATCGGCCTGTCGCGCGGGCTGTCGCCGATCAGCCTGGAGCGCGGCGGCATCGTGCTGGCCCTGCGGGAGCTGGCGCAGAACACCGCGACGATCGGCGTGCCCTGCCGCGCCCGGATCGACGAGACGGTCCGGGTGGCCGACCTGGCCGTGGCCACGCACCTCTACCGGATCGCGCAGGAGGCGGTCCACAACGCGATCAAGCACGCCCGTGCCGCCCGCATCGACCTGACGCTGCGGCGGGAACGGGGCGGGCTGCTGCTGGAGGTCGCGGACGACGGCCGCGGGCTGCCGCCGGCCGGCGCGCCGACGGCGGGGATGGGGCTGTCGCTGATGCGCTACCGGGCCGGGATGATCGGGGCCGTGCTGGAGCTGGAACGCAACCGGGCGGGAGGGACCACGGTGCGCTGCCGCTACGGCGCCGCCAAACCATTGCACAACGAGGACGCCCAATGAAACGGAACGCCGGTACCGACGCGCCCGCGAAGGTGTTCATCGTCGATGACCATCCGCTGGTGCGGCAGGGCTTGGCCCTGCTGATCGACCAGCAGCAGACGCTGGCCGTGGTCGGCGAGGCCGCCGACGGCCCGCAGGCCCTGGCCGGGATCGAGCGCACCCGGCCCGACCTGGCGATCATCGACATCGGCCTGCAGGGGATGGACGGGCTGGAGCTGGCCAAGTGCCTGCGCAAGCAGCAGCCGCGCGTCAAGGTGCTGGTGCTGTCGATGTTCGACGAGGTGGTCTACGCCGAACGGGCGCTGCGGGCCGGCGCCCGCGGGTACATCATGAAGCAGGAGGCCAACCAGGAACTGCTTAACGCCATCCAGCGGGTGCTGGCGGGCAAGATCTACCTCAGCGAGGCGCTGTCCAGCATGCTGCTGGAATCCGCCGCCAGCGGGCGGGGCGCGGCCGGGCCGCTGCCGGCCCGGCGGCTGACCGACCGCGAGCTGGAGATCCTGCGGCTGATCGGCCAGGGCCGGAAGAACCAGGAGATCGCCGCGGCCGCCGGCCTCAGCAACAAGACGGTGCAGGCCTACAAGGAGAACATCAAGAAGAAGCTGCATCTCCGGAACTCGGCGGAGCTGCTGCGTTACGCCATGCAGGGGAACGAGCGGAAACGCTAGGGCCCGACCGCGCAGCCGGCCGTGCCGCCATCGGGCGGCACGGTTTTTTTATGGGGACGGGCGCGCCCCAAGAAATGGTATAAACCCCTATGGCCAATACCGCGAAACGCCGATTGCCGGCGGTGCCGGGCAATGCTATTATCAAATATCTGAGGGGGGACAGCGCAGCGCGACCGCTCCGAACGCAATGACCAAACGCTTCCTGATCGTCGACAGCGACGACGCCACGGCGGAGACCTTCCAGCGGCTGCTGGGGGCCGCCGACGTCAGCGTCGCCACCGCGCGGACCCAGGCCGAGGCGGAGTCCAAGCTGTGGAAGGGCGCCTACGACGTCGTCGTCACCGACCTGCACCTGGGGAACCAGGCGACCTTCGCCGGCCTCAACGTGGCGCTGCTGGCCAAGCAGATGGCGGCGGCGACCGAGGTCATCCTGCTGGCCGGCCAGGCCGGCCCGGAGGTGCTGCAGAAGGTCCAGCAGCTGGGCGTGGCCTACTACTTCGAAAAGCCCCTGCCAGACGCCGCGCTGTGGGCGGCGCTGGCCAGCCTGGGCGTCGATTTTTCAGATATCGCCTGAACCAGCGGAGGGGACCGCATTTCCGATGAAGATCGTCATCGCCGGCAACGACCGGTCCATCAAGTCGATCCTGGAGCAGTACCTGGCCAGCGACGGCCAGCAGACCACCAGCACCGGCGCCGGCAGCGACGCGCTGCGGGCCGTGCAGCTGCAGCTGCCGGACATCCTGCTGCTGGACGCCGGCGCCATGAACGCCGCGGCGCTGGACGTCTGCCGCGCCGTCAAGGCCGACGCCGCCACCCGGCGCTGCAAGGTGGTGCTGATCAGCAGCCGCAGCCAGCCGATCGACATCATCACCGGCTTCTCCTGCGGCGCCGACTACTACCTGTCCTGGCCGTTCATGCTGAGCGACCTCAAGACCACCATCCACAAACTGGCGGCGGCATGACCATGGCCACCGACGGACGCATCAAGGGCAGCGAACTGGCCGCGGTGCTGGAGCGACTGGCCAGCCGGGGCGATACCGGCCTGCTGCTGCTGGAAGCCGGGGACGAGCGGGCGCAGATCGCGCTGCGCGGCGGGCGGATCACCGGGGCGATCCATTCGGCCCGGGGCCGGGTGCTGCAGCTGCAGCAGTACCTCTTCCGGCTGGGGCTGATCGACGGGGTCAAGCTGGACGTGCTGTCGGGGATGCGGGAGGAGGAGGGCCTGAGCTTCGAGGACGTGATGATCAACGGCGGGGTGGTCGACCGGCAGCGGCTGACCGAGATCGTGGCGTTCAAGATCCGCGAGATCGCGGCCGAAATGCTGGCCTGGGAGTCGGTGCAGTACCGTTTCCTGCAGGACGTGTCGCTGTACCTGGCCAGCGCCGTGGCGGTCGACCTGGAGGTGGGGCTGGTGCTGGACGACGCCACCAAGCTGTACGAGGAATGGCGGACCATCGCGGCGGCGTTCTCGTGGCGCGACGTCGTGCTGCGGCCCGCCGGGCAGTCCCATGACCATGCCCTGGAGCGCGACCAGTCGATCGTGTTCCGGCTGGTGGGGACGGGCGCGCAGCTGCAGACGCTGGCGGCCGAGTCCGGGCTGGGCCCCTACCGCACCTACCGCGCGGTCCACCAGCTGGTGCGCGCCGGGCTGCTGACCATGGATTGAACCGCCGACCGCCGCCGAGGAGCGAACGACATGACCGCCGAATTGAGAGCCGATGACATCCGCGACGCCGCCGTCTGGACGCTGCAGCACCTGGTGCAGCTGCGCAGCGGGCCGCGGCCGGGCGCGGCGCCGGCGCCTGCCCCGGACGATGCCGCGGTCGAGGTGCCGTTCTGGGGCGCGCTCTACGGCAAGCTGATGGTGCGGGCCAACGCCGAGTTGGCGCGGACCATCGCCACCCGGCTGTTCCGGGCCGAGCAGCCGACCCCGCGGCAGTGCCAGGAGGCGCTGTGCCTGGCGGCCGGCGCGATCTGCGGCACGATGCTGGCGCCGCTGCGCGACGGCCGGCGGTCGTGCCAGCTGGAGAGCACCCGGATCATCGACAACGCCAAGGGGTACGAGCGGCTGTTCGGCGAGCCGCGGCTGACGGCGCACATCGGCTGCGAGCAGGGCGCCGCCGTGCTGCGGGTCTACCTCAACACCATCGACGCGGCGGCAGGCGCGCCGTCCTCCGGCGGCTGAGGCCGGAGCGAAAGGAGCCCGATGGACCATGTCCGCACCGTCCAGCACCGCGGCCGGGAGATCATCGTCCTCGACCTCAAGGGCGTGGCCGACCTCGAGGTCTCGCTGGCGGCCGTGGCCGCCGCCGAGGCCCTGATCAGGACCAGGCCGCCGGCCTCGGTGCTGCTGATCACCGACGTCAGCGGGGCCCACTACGACGTCACCGGCGTCGAGGCGCTGAAGAACTTCTCGCACGCCATCACGCCGTACGTCAAGGCCAGCGCCGCCGTAGGCATCACCGGCATCAAGAGCGTGATCATCCGCTCGCTCAACCGGCTGACCGGCCGCAGCATCCGCATCATCGACGACCTCGAGCAGGCCAAGGACTGGCTGATCTCGCAATGAACCACGCAACGGGGGCACCAGCGACATGAGCGACGCCGCGCAGCAACGCACCTACGAGTGGGCCTGCCCCCGCTGCCACGGCAGCAACGCGATCGCCAGCGAGGTCCAGCGCAGCGAGGTCACCTGCGGCTGGTGCGGGCACGTGGTCGACACCCAGCAGTGCACGGTCAACGAACAGGACCGCTGAGGACGGGCCGTCCGCGGTTCGGGTGATGGGTCCTGGACGACGAGGGGCAGCCATCGGGGCTGCCCTTCGCATTGCCGCGGGGTCCGTTGCCGGAGCGGGCCCGGCTCATTCCGTTTGACAATGATCCGCCGCTGCTATATAATGAACGCAGGCCGGTCGGCATCCGGGACCATGGGGCATCTCACGGATCAACTAATACAACGACGGGGGAGCCATGAAGAACTCGGTGAAACTGCTTGCGGGCGTATCCCTGGTGTGCGCAATGTGCGGCCTGGCGATGGCCGCCGATCCCGACGTCCCGGGCGGCAAGGACCATCCGCTGCTGTCGCGGATGCCCAATTTCCATGTGTCGGAGTACAAGGAGAAGGATTTCGACAGCTACAAGTTCCTCGACGCCGGCGCCAAGGCGGCGGTGACCGAGGGTCACTTCTATCACCTGCAGTACAACCTGGACCGGGGCGCGGCGCAGCCCGGGGAACTGAAGGTCCGGCGGAACATCCAGGACGCCCTCAAGAAGATCGGCGGCCGGGTCGTCTTCGACGACAACTTCAACAAGGTCTCCACCATCGTGCTGAAGAGGGACGGCAAGGAGACCTGGGTCGAGGTGCGGTCGTTCAACAACATGTACCGGCTGACGATCGTCGAGCGGCAGGCGATGGCGCAGGAGGTCACCGCCAACGCCGAGGCCATGGGCAACGACATCGGGGCCGCGGGCCACGTGGCCGTCTACGGCATCTACTTCGACACCGGCAAGGCCGCGATCAAGCCGGAATCCGACGCGGCCCTCAACGAGGTCGCCAAGATGCTGCGCAACAACAGCGGGCTGGCGGTCTACGTGGTGGGCCACACCGACAACACGGGCAGCTTCGAGGCCAACATCACGCTGTCGCAGGAGCGCGCCGAGGCCGTCGTGGCGCGGCTGAGCGACAAGTTCGGGATCGGGCCGGACCGGATGAAGGCCCGCGGCGTGGCCTCGCTGGCGCCGGTGGCGTCGAACGACAGCGAGGAGGGGCGGGCCAAGAACCGCAGAGTGGAGCTGGTCAAGCAGTGATCATCGCTGCGGTCAAATGAATAGGAAAAGGCTTCCCGCCGATGGGAAGCCTTTTCTGATGCTGGTGGGCGGTTGTGGATGAGTTCCGAATGGTACTTTTCCCTGAAATCCAGGCAGATAAGGGGCTGTAGTCCAGATGGATACAATAATTGCGGCTATGGCCACTTACTATTA
>DATJQG010000180.1:0-10243 GCA_035506015.1 Candidatus Edwardsiibacteriota bacterium | reverse complement strand
ATCATTCATTGACGCCCCTTCGAAGGAAAAGCCGTTCAGTCCTGAACGGCTTTAACTTTTCTCGTTAACCTGTTAAAAATCCGTGAAATAGCTTGCATTCAGGACTTTTTTATGGTAAAGTAAACAAAATAGTGTATCTGTTTCGCAGGCACGGAGTAACGTCATTTTTCCCCTCGACGCTATTCCCGTGATATATTTTATTTTGCTCAAGGACCAGCGCAGACACCATGATCGGCGACGTACTTACCAGGATATTCGGCAGCAAACACGCGCGCGAGACCAAGAAACTCTGGCCCCTGGTCGACGAGATCAACGGGCACGACGAGAACCTGCAGAAACTCAGCGACGAGCAGCTGCAGGCCAAGACCGCGGAGTTCCGCGAGCGCATCAAGCAGGGCGTCGCCGAGGGGCTCGAGGAGAAGGACGTGCTCGACGAGCTGCTGCCCGAGGCCTTCGCCGTGGTCAAGGACGCCTGCCGCCGCCACGTCGGGAAGTCCTGGAACGTCTGCGGCATCGACCTCAAGTGGGAGATGGTGCCGTTCGACACCCAGCTGATCGGCGGCATCGTGCTGCACCAGGGCAAGATCTCGGAGATGGCCACGGGCGAGGGCAAGACGCTGGTGGCCGTGCTGCCGCTGTACCTCAACGCGCTGCCGGGCCGCGGCGTGCACCTGGTGACGGTCAACGACTACCTGGCCAAGCGCGACAGCCAGTGGATGGGGCAGATCTTCAGGTTCCTGGGCCTGACGGTGGGCTGCCTGGACGAGACCGAGCCCGGCACGCCCGAGCGCCGCGAACAGTACCAGCGCGACATCGTCTACGGCACCAACAACGAGTTCGGCTTCGACTACCTGCGCGACAACATGGCGGTCAGCGTCGAGCAGTGCGTGCAGCGGGACTACGTCTACGCCATCGTCGACGAGGTCGACTCGGTGCTGATCGACGAGGCCCGCACGCCGCTGATCATCTCCGGCCCGGTGGAGCACTCCACCCACCGCTACGACGAGCTGAAGCGGCCGGTGGAGCGGCTGGTGGAGCAGCAGACCCTGCTGGTCAACCGGATCGTGGCCGAGGCCGAGCAGCTGCTGGCCGACGGCAAGGACTACGAGGCCGGGGTCAAGCTGCTGCAGGCCCAGCGCGGCGCGCCCAAGAACAAGCGGCTGGCCAAGCTGCTGAAGGAGGGCGGCCACAAGAAGCGGATGCAGGACGTCGAGAACGACTACATCCGCGACAAGAAGATGGCCGAGATCGACGAGCAGCTGCTGTTCGCGATCGACGAGAAGTCCAACGTGGTCGACCTGACCGAGCAGGGCCGCCAGGCGCTGTCGCCCAAGGACCCCGAGCTGTTCGTGATCCCCGACCTGCTGGACGGCTTCCACCAGATCGACAGCGACGAGTCGCTGACCGCGCTGCAGCGGGCCGAGCGCAAGCAGGCGCTGGAGGCGCTGTTCTCGGAGCGCTCCGAGAAGAACCAGAACATCGCCCAGCTGCTGCGGGCCTACTCGCTGTTCGAGAAGGACGTGGAATACGTGGTGGACGGCGGCAAGGTGCTGATCGTCGACGAGTTCACCGGCCGGCTGATGCCGGGCCGGCGCTACAGCGACGGCCTGCACCAGGCGCTGGAGGCCAAGGAGGACGTGGCCATCGAGCGCGAGACCCAGACCCTGGCCACCATCACCATCCAGAACTACTTCCGGCTCTACGCCAAGCTGGCCGGGATGACCGGCACGGCCGAGACCGAGGCCGGCGAGTTCTTCGAGATCTACAAGCTGGACGTGGTGGTGATCCCCACCAACAAGCCGGTGCGGCGCGAGGACTACAACGACGTGATCTACCGCACCAAGCGCGAGAAGTACAACGCGGTGATCGAGGAGATCGCCACGTACCACGAGGCCAAGCTGCCCGTGCTGGTGGGCACGGTCTCGGTCGACGTCTCGGAGACGCTGTCGCGGATGCTCAACCGCAAGGGCATCCGGCACTCGGTGCTCAACGCCAAGCAGCACCAGCGCGAGGCCGAGATCGTCTCGCAGGCCGGCCAGCCCGGCGCCGTGGTGATCGCCACCAACATGGCCGGCCGCGGCACCGACATCAAGCTGGGGCCGGGCGTGGTCAAGAGCACGCACTGCCGCCTCACCGCCGGGGACGACGCGCCGGACCAGTGCCCGCACTACGACGAGCTGCGGTGCCAGGACGAGGTGCCGTGCGGCCTGCACATCATCGGCACCGAGCGCCACGAGAGCCGGCGGATCGACCGCCAGCTGCGGGGCCGGGCCGGCCGCCAGGGCGACCCCGGCTCGTCGCGGTTCTACCTGTCGCTGGAGGACGACCTGATGCGGCTGTTCGGCTCGGAGCGGATCGCCGGCATCATGGAGAAGCTGGGCGCCGAGGAGGGCGAGGTGCTGACCCACCCGCTGCTGACCCGCCAGATCGAGACCGCCCAGAAGCGGGTCGAGGCCTACAACTTCGACATCCGCAAGCGGCTGCTGGAATACGACGACGTGATGAACAAGCAGCGCGACGCGGTCTACCGGCTGCGGCGCGAGACCCTGACCGAGGGCGACCTGCGCCAGCAGGCGCTGGAGTTGTGCGACCAGCAGGTCAAGGCGATCGTGGCGGGCTGCGCCGACGCCGGTCAGTACCCGGAGAACTGGAACTGGGCCGGGCTGCGCGAGGAGCTGGGCCGCTCTTTCCTGATGGACATGGAGGTCCCGGCGCAGCAGCTGCACGGGATGACGCCGGAGCGGCTGGAGGAGATGCTGCTCGCCGCGGTGCGCCAGCGCTACCAGGAGAAGGAGCAGGCGCTGACCCCGGCCCTGATGCGGCAGATCGAGCGGTTCGTGATGCTCCAGGTGATCGACGAGAAGTGGCGCGAGCACCTGCACCAGATCGACATCATCAAGGAGGGCATCGGGCTGCGGGCTTACGGCCAGAAGGACCCGCTGGTGGAGTACAAGCGGGAGAGCTACGCCATGTTCATGGAACTGATGGACGGCATCAACGCCCGCACGGTCGAGCTGCTGTTCAAGACGCACCCGGCCAATGCCGCGCCGCCCCAGGTGCGGCCGGTGGCGATGCAGGTCTACAAGCCGGAGCTGGCCGCGCCGTCCGCCGCGCCGGACGGGCCGCTGGAGCCGGCCGCCGGGCCGCTGGGGACGCCGCAGCAGGAGCGCCCCAAGCCCAAGCCGGTGGTCAAGGACGGCCCGCGGGTCGGCCGCAACGATCCCTGCCCCTGCGGCAGCGGCAAGAAGTACAAGAAGTGCTGCGGGGCCGGCGAGTGAAATCATCAGCGATCAAACTGTATAGGTGACGCATGCCTGAAAATCCCACGGAAGGCCAAAAGGACGTCGGGCAGTTCAACGCCTGGCTGCGCAACATCGGCCCGGCCAAGGCCGCCCAGCGCCAGGTGGGCCAGCCCGGCCCGGCGGCGTCCGGGCCGCGGCCGGTGCCCAAAGCCCCGCCGCCCGCCGGCGGCGGCATCCTCGGCGACATCGATTCCGACGTCGACGACGTGTTCGGCCGGATCGTCAGCGACGCGCCAGCGGCGCCGTTCGCCGCGGCGCCGGCCGCGGCAGCGCCGCGGCCGCCGCAGGCCCCGCCCGCCGCGACCCCGGCCGCGCCGCCACAGGCCCCCCGTCCCGCGCCGCAGCCGGCGCCCCGTCCCGAGCCTCCCAAGGCGCCGCCGTCCCGCCGACGTCGACCGCATCATCGCGGCGGCCCAGGCACAGCTGCGGCCCCAGGCGGCACCGCCGCCCGCCATGCAAGCCGCGCCCGTGCCGCGCCAGGCACCGCTTGCGTCGCCGCAGCCATCGCCCCAGCCCCAATCGGTGTTCGGCCGGCCGATCGCGCCGCCGACCGCGGCGCCGCGGCCGCAGCCGCCCCAGCGACCCGCGCCGCAGGTCGCGCCCGAAATGCCGGTGATCCCCGAGTTCGAGATCCCGGTGGCGCCCGCGGCGGCCCCGGCCATCCCGGCCGGCGGCGACCAGCCGCTGGCGGCGCAGGTCGCCCAGCTGCAGCAGCAGCACCAGCAGGAGCTGGCGCGGGTCGAGAACTCGTTCCTGGAGACCAAGAACCAGCTGCAGAAGCAGGTGCGCGACATCCAGCAGAAATACCAGGAACAGCGCACCAAGTGGGAGAACGTGCTGGCCGACCTGCGGATCCGCAACGACGAGCTGCTGCGGCGCAACCAGGAACTGGAGCAGCAGGTCGGGCAGATGACCGAGCGCCACCACCAGCTGATCCAGGAATACGCCGACCTCCGCAACCAGATGAGCGGCGGCGAGGCCGCGCCGTCCGCGCCGGCGGCGCCCCCGCAGCTGCCCGAGGAGATGGGCGCCGCCCAGGGCGACCTGTTGAAGGGCGAGTTCGTGATCCCGACCATCGAGCCGCCGGCCGCGCCGGGCGGCATCACCATCGAGGCGCCGCTGCCAGACCAGGCCCCGCCCGCGCCGGAACGCTCCAGCGAGACCGCCGCACCCCCGCAGGCCCCGGCCCGGATCGCGCAGGAAGCGACGTTCCAGATCCCGGGCGAACCGCCGGCCGAGCCGCCGACCCCGGCCGAGGCCGACGACCTGCTGGCCGAGCTGGACGCGCTGGAAAAGGAGATGAAGGGCATCGGGGGCAAGTAGGCCGATGCCCGAACTGCCCGAGGTGGAAACGGTGCGGCGCGACCTGGAGCGCGCCGTCCGCGGCAAGCGCATCGCGCGCGTCAGCGTCCTCAACCCGGGGTCGGTCGGCGGCGCGACGGCGGCGACGTTCGGCGCCGCGCTGGCCGGACAGCGGTTCGCCGGATTCGGCCGCCGGGGCAAATACCTGCTGGCTGCGCTCGGTTCGGGGACCGCGCTGGTGATCCACCTGCGGATGACCGGCGTCCTGCTGCACCAGTCAGCCAATGATCCGCTGCCCGCCATGGCCCGGATCGTTTTTCATTTGCGCGGCGGCACGCGCCTGGTGTTCGCCGACCAGCGCAAGTTCGGTTCGATGCAGTTGGCGGCAGATCCGCTGCTGGTGCCGGGCATCAGCAAGCTCGGGCCGGAGCCGCTCGATCCCACGTTCACGGCTGTGGTGCTCCGTGACCGGCTGCGCGGCAGGAAGGGCCCGGTCAAGACGGCGCTGCTCGACCAGTCGGTGGTCGCGGGCCTGGGCAACATCTACGTGCTGGAAGCATTGCACCGCGCGGGCATCGCGCCCCAGCGCAGGGCCGGCGCCCTCAAGCGGGATGAAGAGACGAAGCTGCACCGCGCGATCGTGACCGTGCTGCGCGATGCCATCAAGTCCCGCGGCAGCTCGGTGGACACCTACCGCGACGGGCAGGGCAAGCGCGGCTGGTTCCAGGTGAAACACCTGGTCTACGACCGCGAGGGCAGATCCTGCAGGCGCTGCGGGGCGATCATCGTCAAGGAGCAATTCCGCGGCCGCGGCACCTACTGGTGCCCGAAATGTCAGCATTAGCAGTTTGACCAGGTTCAGTACTCCGTTTATCGTTTAACGTTACTACGTTGGCATCACGCATGAAGATCGGCATCATCTCGGACACCCATGACCACATGGGCAACTGCCGCAAGGCCTGCGAAATGTTCGCGGCCGAAGGCGTCAAGACCGTGCTGCACGCCGGGGACATCAACGCGCCGTTCGCGGTCGTGCCGTTCCACGACGCCCGGATCAAGCTGATCGCCGTATTCGGCAACAACGACGGCGAGAAGCTCTTTTTACGCGAGCGCTTCGCCGAGATGGGCTTCGAGCTGCACCACGGGCCGCACGAGTTCCAGCTGCAGGGCCGGCGCATCTGCCTGATGCACGAACCGCGCTGCCTGGCCAGCCTGGTCAAGTCCGGCAGTTACGACCTGATCGTGCACGGCCATACCCACGAGCTGGCCATCCACGAGGAGGACACGCTGGTGGTCAACCCGGGCGAGGCCTGCGGCTACTTGACGGGCAAGCCCACCTGCGCCGTGGTCGAGCTGGACGACCTCAGCGGCCGGATCATCGAGCTCTGATCCGCCACAGAGGCACGGAGAATTCCATGACCTTGAAGGATAAAGAGCGGAAAGTATTGTCGCTGCTCAAGGGCTACGGCAGCGCAGTGATCGCCTATTCCGGCGGCACCGACAGTACGCTGCTGGCCCTGCTGGCCAAGCGGGCGCTCGGCAATGATCATCTCGCGGTCACCGCGTCCTCGCAGACCTACACGACCGAGGAACTGGCGCAGGCCAAGGCCATCGCCAGGAAATTCGGGTTCAACCATATGATCGTGACCACCGACGAGCTGGACGATCCGCAGTTCACGGCCAACCCGGTCGACCGCTGCTACCACTGCAAGAACCATCTGCTCAAGACCGTCCACGCCGTCGCGCTGCAAAAGGGCTTCAAGGCGGTGCTCGACGGCACCAACGCCGACGACGGGAGCGATTTCCGCCCCGGCCGCCGTGCCGCGCAGGAGTGGGGCGTGAAAAGCCCGCTGGCCGAGGCGGGCTTGACAAAAGCCGAGGTCCGGAAGATATCCAGACGCCTGGGCCTGCCCAACTGGGACAAGCCGGCCAACGCCTGCCTGGCCTCGCGCCTGCCCTACGGCACGCCGATCAGCGCGGACGTGTTGTCCCGGATCGAACAGGCGGAGCGGGCGCTCCGTGCGATGGGGTTCAAGCAATGCCGGGTGCGGCACCACGGCGACATCGCCCGGATCGAGCTGCTGGCGGCGGACATTCCCAAAGCGATCAACAAACGAGCACAGATCATCAAGCAAATCAAGTCGGCTGGATATAAATTCGTGACGCTGGACCTGGCGGGATATCAGATGGGGTGCTTCAACCCGTGAAACGGTACCCCTCGCCGCAACGGAGAGCGGAAGGGGAGAGGCCATCACGCAGATTGCCGCGCTTGTGCAGGAGGAATAGCTTTCCTCGCAATGACGGATAAAGAGCAACAATGGAAAAAGAAAAGATCCAAAAAATACTGAGGGGCGTAAGGTCGGGGAGGATCTCCGAAGGTAGGGCCCTGGAACAACTGCGGCACCTGCCGTTCCGGGATCTGGGCTTCGCAACCATCGACCACCACCGCAGTCTGCGGCGGGGCGCTCCCGAGGTGATCTTCTGCCCGGGCAAGACGCCGCAGCAGGTCGCCAAGATCTTCGCGCACATGGCGCCGCACGGGCTGGTGATGGCGACGCGGGCGGATGCTTCGCATTGGAAGGCCGTCAAACGGTCGTCCCCCAAGGCCATCTATCACGAGCAGGCCAGGATCATCACGAACACGGTCATCAAGCGGTCGCAGAGCAAAGCCTATATTGCCGTGGTCACGGCCGGCACGTCGGACATTCCCGTGGCGGACGAGGCCGCGGTCACGGCCGAGCTGCTGGGCTGCCGCGTGGAGCGGCTGTGGGACGTGGGCGTGGCAGGTATCCACCGGCTGTTCAACAAGCTCGACCTGCTGCAGGAGGCGTCCGCGATCGTGGCCGCGGCCGGGATGGAGGGCGCGCTGCCAAGCGTGGTCAGCGGCCTAGTGAGCTGCCCGGTGGTCGCGGTGCCCACCAGCGTGGGCTACGGCGCCAGCTTCGGCGGGATCACGGCGCTGCTGGCGATGCTCAACTCCTGCTCGCCCGGCGTGGCCGTGGTCAACATCGACAACGGGTTCGGCGCGGGTTACCTGGCAGCGATGATGCTCAAAGGAAAAGATTGATGCGCACTGCTTACTTTGACTGCCCGACCGGCGCGGCCGGGAACATGCTGCTGGCCTCGCTGATCGACGCCGGCGCGGATGCCAAACGGATAGAACGGCAATTAAGGAAACTGCCGCTGAAGGGCTGGTCGCTGCAGTTGCGAACGATCCGCAAACAGGGCATTGCCGCGCTGCACCTGGAGGTCAAGCAGGGCCCGCAGCCGGAGCGGCATCTGTCCGACATCGTCAAGCTGATCGACAAGGCGAAGCTCTCGGACAAGGTCACGGGCAGCGCGTATTTAATCTTCGGCGCGCTGGCCAGGGCCGAGGCCCAGGTCCACAAATCACCGATCGACCACGTCCACTTCCACGAGGTGGGCGCGGTGGACGCCATCGTCGACATTGTCGGGACATGCCTCGCTCTCGAAGATCTCAAAATAGACGAAGTCCGCTGCTCGCCGCTCAACGTGGGATTCGGCACGGTCAAATGTGCCCACGGACTGCTGCCCGTGCCCGCGCCCGCGACCGCGCTGCTACTGCACAAGGCCAAGATATACCAGAATGAGTTGTCCGGGGAGCTGGTCACGCCCACCGGCGCGGCGATCCTCACGACATTGACGAAGTCGTTCGGACCGATGCCGGAGATGGCCGTCACCGCCGTGGGCCACGGCGCAGGCACCAGGGAGCTGGCTGTGCCCAACATGGTGCGCTGCTTTGTGGGGGAGTCTTCGTCTCCTGCCATGACAACGGAGAAGCTCGTCCTGCTCGAGACCAACATCGACGACATGAACCCGCAGGTCTACCAACACGTGATGGAACTGCTATTCAAAGCGGGTGCGCTTGATGTCTGGATGAACCCTGTTTACATGAAAAAGAACCGGCCGGGCATCGTGCTGTCGGCCCTCATTCCCGCCTCGCAAGAGCAGCATGCGGCCGATATCATTTTCGCGGAGACCACCAGCCTGGGGATCAGGCGCGGTACAGTCGAGCGCTATGCGCTGTCACGAGAAGCGGTCACGGTTAAAACAACATACGGGCTGATTAAGGGCAAAACAGCGTTGCTGCCTTCGGGCGCGAAGCGTTTCATGCCCGAGTACGAGGAATGTCGCAAAGCCGCGCTCAAATATGGCGTGCCGCTGCGGGCGGTGCAGGAAGAGGCAGTCAAGCGGTTCAAGGGATAAGTAGATTGCTTCGCACGTCGGGCATGGTGCGATGCTCGCAATGACGGGGAAAATAGAATGGACCTGAAGCGCATCATCGTCAAGCCGAAACTGCCCAAGCTGATCTGGGACTTTGCCATGATCACGCTGGGCGCGGGCTGCATGGCCCTGTCGTACGACCTGTTCCTGGTGCCGCACCGCATCGCGCCGGGCGGCGCGGCAGGCGTGGCCACCATCCTGCACTACCTGTTCAAGCTGCCGGTCGGCACGGTGATCTTCGTGATCAACATCCCGCTGTTCGCCTGGGGCCTGCGCGAGTTCGGGCGCAAGTTCGGGGCCCGCACCATCTACGCGGTGTTCATGACCTCGTTCCTGACCGACTTCCTGCAGGCCGAGTTCCACCTCCAGGCGGCCACCAAGAACACCATCCTGGCGGCGCTCTACGGCGCGGTGCTGCTGGGCATCGGACTGGGCCTGGCCTTCCGGCACCAGGCCACCACCGGCGGCTCGGACATCGTGGCCCAGATCATCGCCAAGTACACCAACGCCACGCCCGGCATCGGCATCATGATCGTGGACTTCGGCATCATCGCGCTGGCCGGGCTGAGCTTCCGCCAGGTGGACCTGGCGCTCTACGGCTTCATCACGCTCTACGTCTCGACCCGCATCCTGGACGTGATGCTGGAGGGCTGGTCGTACAACAAGGCGGCCTACATCATCTCGGACAACTGGGAGCTGATCCGGGGCGAGGTGGTGCTGGGGCTGAACCGCGGCGGCACGATGTGGGTGGGCAAGGGCTTTTACAAGGGCGCGGAGCGCACCATCCTGTTCTGCGTGGTCAGCCGCCGGGAGCTGTCGCAGCTGCGCGAGGCCGTGAAACTGCTCGACCCCAAGGCGTTCATGGTGGTGACCGACGCCAAGGAGGTCCTGGGCTACGGCTTCAAGCCGTGGTCGAAGGTAACGACGAATTAACCGGAGCCGTGTTTTTCACGCGTCATCGCGAGTCGGACATCATGCCGCAGCGTGCGAAGCGATCAAAATACCTGGATTGCTTCGATCGCAGAGGCAAGGAGCCCATCTCGCAATGACGGCATTAGGCAACATGATATTGGACGATCATGAAACGAATCCTCACGGGCGATAGGCCCACCGGGCCTCTGCACATCGGGCACTACTTCGGCTCGCTGCAGGACCGCGTCAGGCTGCAGCACGAGTACGAGACCTACGTGTTGATCGCCGATGTTCAGGCGCTGACCGACAACTTTGAGACTCCAGAAAAGGTGCGCGACAACATCCTGGAGGTGACGCTGGACTACCTGGCCGCCGGCATCGACCCCAAGCTGGCCACCATCGTCATCCAGTCCAAGATGCCGGCCATCGCCGAGCTGACGGTCTACTTCATGAATTTACTGACCCTGGCCCGGGTGGGGCGC
>DATJQG010000179.1:0-8502 GCA_035506015.1 Candidatus Edwardsiibacteriota bacterium | reverse complement strand
TCGCGAGGGGAAAATAGAATGTGAAATAATAAGGAATACAGCACAAATCAACGATTTAATAAATGCGCTGACGGATTACGCAAAACTTCGAAGAGTCGATACATCAAATATTGATTATCATAATGATGTCCAGCATATATTTCGGTACATTGAAAATGCGCAAAAGAAAAATACAATAATCTATAAACTGAGCCATTTATTCCAGAAGTGATTATTTATTATCGCGTGCAAAGCACTACAGTGGATACAATATTTGATGAGTGAATTATTCAAGCAAGAGCTGAAGGTGATCAACATCGGCCTGCGCTCGTTCACCAAGGCGCTGGACGACAGCGGCGTCAAATCGGTGCAGGTCGACTGGAAACCGCCGCTGGGGGCTTCGCCCCAGGCTGTTGCGGTGATCGCGGCAAAGCGAGATATCATTGGAAAGGCCAACCAGCAAGCGCTGGAGCGGATCATCAACGGCAAGCCCTCTCTGACGGGCCTGGGCAAGGCCATCGACCTGATCCCCGGCATGAGGAAGGACCTGCTGCTGCACGCCGGGCCGCCGATCGCGTGGGCTCGGATGTGCGGGCCGATGCGCGGGGCGATCATCGGCGCCTTGATCTACGAGGGGCTGGCGAATAATTCCGAGGAAGCAGAGGCGCTTGCCTCCTCGGGCAGGATCGAGTGCGCGCCCTGCCACCAGCACGGCGCGGTGGGCCCGATGGCGGGCATCATCTCGGCCTCGATGCCGGTGTTCGTCGTGGAGAACGCGGAATACGGCAACCGGGCCTACGCCACGATGAACGAGGGGCTGGGCAAGGTGCTGCGCTACGGGGCCTACGGCGACGAGGTCATCCAGCGGCTGAAGTGGATGGAAGCCGCATTATATCCGGTGCTCAAGGCCGCGCTTGCCGGCGCGGTCAGGATCGACCTCAAGGCCATCATCGCGCAGGCCCTGCACATGGGCGACGAGGTGCACAACCGCAACCGCGCGGCGACCTCGTTGCTGTACCGGGCGCTGGCGCCGCATATCGTCCGGACCTGCGAGGACCGCGACGCCGCGGCCAAGGTCCTGGAGTTCATCAACGGCAACGACCATTTCTTCCTCAACCTCTCGATGGCCGCATCCAAGGCCTGCCTCGATCCCGCGCGAGGTATCGAGCATAGCTCGGTCGCGGTGGTGATGGCGCGCAACGGCACGGACTTCGGCGTCCAATTGTCGGGAACGGGCAACGCCTGGTTCACCGGCCCGGCGCCGGTGCCGGACGCGCTGTTCTTCCCGGGCTTCACCAAGGCGGACGCCAACCCGGACATCGGCGACAGCGCCATCACCGAGACCTACGGCCTGGGCGGCTTCGCCATCGCGGCCGCGCCGGCCATCGTCCAGTTCGTGGGCGGCCGGGCCGCCGACGCGCTGCGCTACACCCTGCAGATGTACGGGATCACGGCCGGCGAGAACCGCGGCTACCAGATCCCGGCGCTGGACTTCCGCGGCGCCCCCTGCGGCATCGACGCGGTCAAGGTCGTCGAGAGCGGCGTGCTGCCGTTCATCGACACCGGCGTGGCGCACAAGCAGCCGGGGATCGGCCAGGTGGGCGCGGGCGTGCTGTCGGCGCCGGCCGAGCCCTTTGTCAGGGCATTCGAGGGGCTCGCGAAAATTATCTAACCACAGAGAACACAGAGCCATTTTCATTCGGCAGGCGTTCCTCTGTGACCTCTGTGGTTGAACGGGAAAGATCATCGATACGAAAAAACTGAACATCTGGGTGCTGAGCAGCGGCAGCTCGGGCAACTGCATCCTGCTGTGGCGGGGCAAGGACGCCCTGCTGGTGGACTGCGGCATCGGGCCGCGCTCGCTGGCGCCCTACCTGGAGCGGGCCGCGCTGGAGTTCGCCGACCTGGACGGCGCGCTGCTGACCCACGTCCACGGCGACCACCTGCGCGCGGCGACCGTCAAGAAGCTGATGCGCGAGAACGTGCCGCTGCACTGCCACCAGAAGATCGTCAGGCACCTGTCGCTGTCCTGCGACCAGGCGGCCGCGGCCATCCGGCCCAAGCTGCTGCGGCCCTTCGGCGACCGGATGTTCAGCGTGGGGGCGTTCCGGGTCAAGCCGTTCGAGGTGCCGCACGACGCGCCGGGCGGCTGCTTTGGCTATTCGCTTTACGCGCGGGTGGGATCGGGCATCAAGAAGGTATCCATCGCCACCGACATCGGGGAGTGCGACCAGGCGCTGGTGCGCCGCTTCGCCGACTCGGACGTGGTGATCATCGAGTCCAACTACGACGAGCGGCTGCTGGACCTCACCAACCGGCCGCAGGACCTCAAGGACCGCATCCGCCGGGTGCACCTCTCCAACGACCAGTGCGCCGAGTTCGTCAACCAGGTGCTGGCGCGCTCGCGGCGGCTGCCGCAGGCCGTGGTCCAGGCGCACGTCAGCCAGGAGAGCAACACGGTCGACACCGCCCACAAGCACCTGCGGACGCGGCTGCGCCACCCCCACAAACCGAAGCTGGTGCAGACCTACCACCTGCGCGAGAGCGAGCTGATCACGCTGGAATAGGGCCGTTCGCCACAGAGACACGGTGACACGGAGAATACAAATAGTAAGGAGAGATAATGAACGCCACGCAATTCATCCAGCTGATGGAACGAGCGAAGCTCTACGACCTGACCCAGCCATTGTCCGTGCACACGCCGCCCTGGCCCAGCTACATGCCGCTGGGCATCCAGTACTTCAAGCGGATCGCCGGCGCGCACATGGGGCAGGGCGCCAACGGCCAGATCATCACCACCAGCAACCACGTGGGCACGCACATCGACGGCGAGATCCACTTCCACGCCAGCGGCCGCACCATCGGCCAGGTGCCGATCCAGGAATGGGTGGGCCCGGGCGTGGTGGTCGACATCTCGAAAGACGTCGAAGACTTCGGCCTGTATTCGCCCGACCTGCTGATGAGCAAGGCCGAGATCAAGAAGGGCGACATCCTGATCATCAACACCGGCTACCACAAGTACGCCTGGGACCAGAAGCAGTCGGACGAGGTGCGCTATTTCGTCAAGCATCCCGGCCCCGACCCCCAGTTCCACAAGTGGGCGCTGGCGATGAAGTTCAAGTGGATCGGCGTGGACTGCGGCAGCGCCGACCACCCGATGAACACCATCATCCGCACCTGGCACCCCAAGCCGTTCATCGAGGCCGAGAATAAGATACGCGAAGCGTACGGCAAGGATTGGGACGAGCTGTTCCCGCCCGAGGAGTACTACCAGGTGATGCACCTCAAGTTGTTCCCGAAAAAGCTGGTGCACGCCGAGAACCTGGGCGGCGAGATCGACAAATTATCCAACAAGCGGGCCTGGATCGGGCTGTTCCCGCTGCGCGGCATCGAAATGGAATCCTCGATGTGCCGCATCGTGGCGTTCCTGCCGTAGGAACCACACCGCGAAGCACACAAAACAAAACGAACCCTATTTCCCCGTTATCCAGGCCCATCCGTCATCCTGAGATGCCTTTCGCGCCTGACAAATTGAAGGATCTCACCTCGACAACACGTTCAGATCCTTCAAGGGCAGGGCACGGGCTCCATTTCGTAATGACGAAGAACCCATCATCCGGAGGGGGCGACATGCCGATACTACGCGAATTCGACTACCACAGGCCGGCCACGGTCAAGGAGGCGGTCAAGCTGCTGGCGAAGTACAAGAAGCCCGCAGTGCTGGCCGGCGGCACCGACCTGGTCAATGGGCTGAAGGACGAAGTCTCGCAGCCCGACGCCGTGATCGACATCAAGGGCCTCCGGGAGCTTCGCGCCATTTCTTTCAAGAAGAATCTGCTGACCATCGGCGCGGCCGTCACCTTCGCCGAGCTGATCGAGTCGAAGCTGGTCCAAGCGAAGTACCCGGTGATCGCGGAAGTCGCCAGGGCCGTCGGCTCGGCCGGCGTGCGCAACCGCGCCACCATGGCGGGCAACATCTGCTCGGCCGTGCCCTGCGCCGACAGCGCGCCGCTGCTGGCTGCCTACGGAGCGCGGGTCTGCGTGCAGGGGCCGAAGGGCAAACGAAAGGTCCCCGCCGCGAAGTGGTTCAAGGGCAACCGCAAAACCGACATCAAGAAGGGCGAGCTGGTGACGGCCATCGAGTTCGCATTGCCGGCCAAGGCGCACGGCGGCTGCTTCGTCAAGCTGGGCCGCTATTCGGGCGAGGACCTGGCGCAGGCCAGCGTGCTGGTGCTGGCCCTGCCCGAACACCGGTACCGCGTGGCGTTCGGCTCGGTGGCGCCGGCGCCGGTCCGGGCCGAGAAGATCGAAGACCTGCTCAACGGCAAGGGCGTCAGCGGCGGGATCGTCCGGCAGGCGCAGGAGCTGATCCCCTCGATCATCTCGCCGATCACCGACATCCGCGCCTCCAGGGAGTACCGGCTGCAGATGTGCCGGGTGATGTTCGAGCGCGGGCTGCGGGCCGCGGTGGCGCGGCTCGACGGCGGCGGCCCGTCCTACGGTACCAGCCTGATCTAGGAGCACAGCGATGAAAAAGAACATCTCGTTCAAGCTCAACGGGCGGAAGCTCTCGCTGGACGCGGCGCCGCACGAGGTGCTGCTGGAGGTGCTGCGCGACCGGCTGGGCGTCAAGAGCCCCAAGTGCGGCTGCGACCGCGGCGACTGCGGCACCTGCACGGTGATGATCGACGGCCGGGCGCTGCGCAGCTGCATGGTGCTGGCCATCGAGGTCGACGGCCACGAAGTGACCACGCTGGAGGGGCTGATGACCGACGGGGAGATCACGCCGCTGCAGCGGGCGCTGCTGGAGCGCAACGCCTTCCAGTGCGGGTTCTGCGCGCCGGGCATGATCCTGTCGGCCACCGAGCTGCTGCGCAAGAACCCTGATCCCGACGAACACGAGATCAAGGAGGCGATCGCCGGGAACCTCTGCCGCTGCACCGGCTACACGCCGATCGTCGAGGCGGTCAAGGAATGCGTCGGGAAGTCTGCGAAGCCGGACCCCTCCCTTGTTCCCTCCCCGATGCGGAGAGGGAAACTGTCGGGAAGGAGGAAGTAGGATGGGCGAACTGAAGTACGTCGGCCACGACCAGGTGCGGGTCGACGGGCTGCCCAAGGTCACCGGCGCGGCGCAGTACGTCGACGACATCGAGTTCGGCCCGGGACTGCTGTATGCGGCGATCGTGGAAAGCCCGTATGCCCATGCCGTGATCAAATCAATCGATGTGACAAAGGCGGAAAAGGCTGACAACGTCGTAACGGTGGTTACGGGAAAGGACTTCCCCTACCGCTTCGGGCTGTACATGCACGACCGGTACGTCTTCGCGCAGGACCGCGTGCGCTTCGTCGGCGAGCAGGTGGCGGCGGTGATCGCGCGCGACCCGGCCTCGGCGCTGCGGGCGGCCAAGCTGGTCAAGGTCGACTACAAGGAACTGACGCCGATCCTGACGGTGCGGGATGCGCTCGCGGCTTCGCCGCAACTCATACACCCCGAACTAGCCACCTACACCCACGTGCCGTGGTTCTTCCCCCAGGAACGATCCAACATCGCCCACTGGCGCAAGGTGCGCAAGGGGAACATGGAGGACGGTTTTAAACAAGCGGAGCTGGTGTTCGAGGACACCTACACCGTGCCGCGCTACGCCCATTGCGCCATCGAGACCCACGGCGCGGTGGGGCTGTTCGACCACGCCGGCCGGCTGACCGTGTGGTCGGCCTCGCAGTCGCCCTACACCCAGCGCCACCTGTTCGCCGAGGCGCTGTCCCCGCTGGGCCTGTCGCACCAGAACGTGCGGGTGATCGCGCCGTTCGTGGGCGGCGGCTTCGGCGGCAAGGCCGGCGTGTCGATGGAGATCCTGGCGGCGGCGCTGGCCACGGCGGTCAAGGGCAGCCCGGTCAAGGTGCTGTGGTCGCGGGCCCAGGAGTTCTACAACACCTACCAGCGCCAGGGGGTCGTCGCCACCACCAAGATCGGCGTCAAAAAGGACGGCACCATCACCGCGCTGGCGCAGACCCTGCACTGGGACGCGGGCGCCTACGTTGAGTACGGGGCCAACGTGGTCAACGCGGCCGGCCTGTCGGCCACCGGGCCCTACCGCATCCCCAACGTCAGCATCGACTCGGTCTGCGTCTACACCAACCTGCCGCCGGGCGGGCCTTACCGCGGCTTCGGCTACTCGGAGTTCCTGTTCGGACTGGAGTCGCACATCAACGAGACGGCCAGGAAGATCGGCATGGACCCGGTGGAGTTCCGCTACCGCAACGCCATCAAAGAGGGCGACGCGCTGACCTACGGCGGCCACATGAACCCGTCCGGGCTGCAGCAGTGCATCGACAAGGCCGCGGCCGCGATCGAGTGGGGCAAGCAGGAAAAACCGGCCGACCCCGCCAAGGCCCGGGGCAAGGGTTTCGCCTGCTTCTGGAAGGCGCCGGCCATGCCGCCCAACGCCTCGTCCACGGCCTTCATCAAGTTCAACGAGGACGGCAGCCTCAACGTGCTGGTCTCGGCGATGGAGATCGGCCAGGGCTTTTTGACCGTGATGGCGCAGATCGCGGCCGAGGTGCTGGCCGTGCCGGTGGAGAAGATCCGGGTCGAGCTGCCCGACACCGACCGCAACCCCTACGAGTGGCAGACCGTGGCCTCGCACATCACCTGGGGCACGGGCAACGCGGTCCAGCGCGCGGCCGAGGACTGCCGCGAGCAGGTGTTCGACCTGGTTTCCCGGGCGCTGGGCACACAGCGCGAGGACCTGTACCTCGAGGACCAGGCGGTGCGGTCGAGATCAGAGAAAGAGTTCATCCTGCCCTTCCGTGATTTCGCGATTAACGGCCTGATGATGAAGGACGGCACCTACCGCGGCGGGCCGATCGTTGGCCGCGGCATGTTCATGCCGGAGTTCGCCTCGGCGCTGTCCGATCCCGAGACCAGCCAGGGCGGCAAGCCCAACGTCCACTACACGGTAGGCGCGGCCGCCGTCGAGGTCGAGATCGACCGCGAGACCGGCCGGATCACCATCCCCAAGGCGGCCCTGGCCGTGGACGTGGGCAAGGCCATCAATCCCGGCCTGGTGCGCGACCAGGTGAGCGGCGGGCTGCTGCAGGGCATCGCCACGGTGCTGTACGAGGACATGCGGTTCGACGGCAAGGGAAAACTGCTCAACCCCAATTTTTCCGACTACAAGATCCCGACCGCCCTGGACGTGCCGGACCAGGTGGTGCCGATCATCGTCGAGGTGGCCCAGCCCGACGGCCCGTTCGGCGCCCGCGGCGTCGGCGAGCATACCATGATCCCGGCCGCGCCGATGATCGCCAACGCCATCGAGAACGCGCTGGGCATCCGCATCCGCTCGATGCCGATCACCGCCGAGAAGGTGGCGCTGGCGCTGCGGGCCAAGAGCGACGGGGCCCGCTGACCGCTGCGGCCGCGGCAACAACCATCAAGGAGGAGACGACCATGAGACGCACCCTGGCAATCTTCGGCATGCTGCTGGCCCTGCTGCCGCCTGCGGCGGGCCTGGCCCAGGACTCGACGGGCACGGTGGTGGCCATCATGCGGTTCGAGAACCTGACCGGCGACAGCGCCATGGCCTGGCTGGGCGACGGCATCAGCGAGACGATGACCACCAAGCTGTCCGACGTGCCCGGCATCGTGGTGATCGAGCGGCTGCAGCTGTCGCAGATCATGCAGGAGCAGGCCCTGGCCCAGACCGGGGCCATCGCCGAGAGCACGGCGGTCAAGGTCGGCCAGCTGGCGGGCGCCCGCACGGTGGTGCTGGGCTCGGTGCAGCGGGCCGGCGACCAGCTGCGGATCACAGCCCGGTTCGTGGACGTCGAGCACGGCACGGTGGCCAAATCCGCGGAGCAGACCGGCGCCATGGCGCAGCTGTTCACGCTGGAGGACCAGCTGGCGCTGGCGCTGCTGGCGGCCCAGGGCGTCGCGGTCAATGACTCCGTCCGCACGCAGGTCCAGGCCAACCCCACCGCCAGCCAGCCGGCGCTGCAGCAGAGCAGCATGGGTGACGGCGCGCTGACCGCCGGGAACTACGACGCCGCGGTCGGGTACTACCAGCAGGCGGTGCGGCTGGATCCGTCGTACGCCCAGGCCCATTACCAGCTGGGCAACGCCTTCGCCGCCCAGGGCAAGTACAATCTTGCTACGCAGCAGTACCGCAAGGTCCTGACCCTTCGGCCCCGCTTCGCTGACGCCCATATCCGGCTGGCCTACATCTTCAAACAGCAGGGGCTGCACCGGCAGGCGGCCGACGAGTACGCCATGGCGCTCAAGGTGCGGCCCGCCTACCGGGCCCTGTACCAGCGCCATCACGGCAGGAAATTGCAGGCCGGGATCAAGGCCAAGCCGGAGGTGCGGAAGTGCACAACAAAGAGGAAGGAGAGATCGAAGGGGAACTAGCCCACGCGGCGCCCGGACGGGCATCCCGTGAGACGGCATCCGATCGTTCGCCCTATCATGAGATATCTGCTGATCATCGCGCTGGCGGCCGCCCTGGCCGCGCCGTCGCTGGC
>DATJQG010000178.1:0-2469 GCA_035506015.1 Candidatus Edwardsiibacteriota bacterium | reverse complement strand
CGTGAGCCAATGCGGCCGGGTCCTTTTGCGGGACCAGCAATCCCGTTTTGCCGTCGATGATGATGTCGCTGATGCCGCCCACGTTCGAGCCGACCACCGGCACGCCGTGGTGCATCGCCTCCAGCAGCACCACGCCCAGCATCTCGGTGTCGCCGCGCCAGTCGATGACGGCCGGCTGCACATAGACGGCGGCCTTCTGATAACAGGCGATAAGCTCCGCCTCGGAGATCCTGCCGGTGAAGGTGACGCGGTCCGCCACGCCGTGGTCAGTAGCAAAGGAACGAAGTTCCTCCAGCAGCGGCCCGCCGCCGGCGATGACCAGACGGGCATTTAAAGAGGCTGGCACGTGCTTCATGGCCTCGATCAAGTAGCGCACGCCCTTGCGTTCGACCAGCCGGCCGACGGTGAGAACTTCGTTCCCCTTACATTCTGGATCCTGAATCCTGAATTCTGAATTCGCGGGAAAGCCGATCGTGTAGGGGATCACCTCGATCTGTTTATCAGTGTAGGGCTGCAGCTGTGATGCGGTGTACGTGGAGATGGCGACGATGCGGTCCGAGACCCTGGCCGACCAGCGCACGAAGGGTTTCAGCCAGGGCAGGGAATGCTTGACCCAGCGCAGCTCGGCGCCGTAGAACGTGGTGACCACCTTGGCGCCCGAGGCCAGCTTGGCGGCGTAGCCGAACACCGCGTGCGGCACCGGCCAGTGGACGTGGATGGCGTCGTAGCGGTTCCTGCGGCACAGCCGCCAGGCCGCCCTGGTCCCGAACAACAGGTAGAACGCGGGCAGCAGCTTGTATCTATACGAGCGCGACAGCCGGTCGACCGCCATCTCGTCGTGCGTGAGGTCCTCCCAGCGGGCGAAGAAGTAGCGGAAGCGGTGCACGCTCAGGCCGAACATGATCTGGTCGCCCAGCCCCCGGTACGACGGCGCGAACACCTCGGGCTCGTGGCCCGCGGCCTTCTGGCGCCGCAGCATCTCGGCCAGCCAGGGCGTGATCACGTCGTGCTCGTGGCGCGGGAACGCGGTGACGATATGCAGGATGCGCATCGGTTCGATGGGATGATCGGAATGAATGGGCACTAACTATACCCCTTTTTTCGCGCGACTGTCAAGGGGAAACATCATACATTATATACGCAGCACTGAATTGCAGGGAAAATGTTCAAATTACTATTTGTCACTTTTTTTAACGGAATGGGGCATAGGGAAATCCCCTACAGTAATATTTGTGACAATTTTATCTGCATATCTTGCATTTGTACCTTGGTTGTGCTACACTATTTTTCATTGTGCTGTCCCATCAAGTGACATTATGAAAGAATTAGCGCTCGGACAAAAGATCGGCGGCCGGTACGAGCTGAAAGCCCTGCTGGGCAAGGGGGCTTCCAGCCAGGTATACCGCGTGTTCGACCACACCGAGAAGAAGGAACTGGCGCTCAAGCTGTTCATGGACTCGGTGCCGGGCATCAATTTCATCCAGCACGAGTTCCGGTTCCTGTCCTCCCTGCGCCACCCCAACCTGATCCAGGTGTTCGATTTCGGCCGGGACAACAGCTACTATTTCTTCACCATGGAGCTGACGCCCGGCCGCAGCATTTTGGATTGCTGCCGGGGCAAGAGCGTCGACGAGTGCAGCGAGAAGATCGCCCAGCTCTGCCGCGCCCTGGAGTACATCCACGAGCACGACGTGGTGCACCTGGACCTCAAGCCCAGCAACATCCTGCTGGCCGAGGACGGCACCGTCAAGCTGACGGACTTCGGCCTGGCGCGGCGCTTCACCGGGCAGAGCTCGTTCCGGCTGTTCGGCACGCCGGCCTACATGTCGCCCGAGGTGATCTCCGGGCAGGTGCCGGACGGCCGCAGCGACCTCTACTCGCTGGGCGTGCTGATGTACCAGGTGTTCACCGGCCAGCTGCCGTTCGAGGCGGCCTCCACCGAGGAGCTGATCCGCTGCCACCTGCAGCAGGTGCCGCAGCCGCCGCAGATCCTCAACCCCGCGGTGACGGACGCGGCCGGGGCGCTGATCCTGAAGCTGATGTCCAAGGACCCCAACGACCGGCCCAACTCGGCCAACGAGGTGATCGCCGAGATCAACCGGATGCTGCGGACCGACCTGCCGCTGGAGGACGAGCGCACCCACGCCCACCACGTGTTCTTCAGCCGGCTGGTGGGCCGCGACAAGGAGCTGACCGAGCTGCGCCAGGCCCTGCAGAACGCGGCCGCCGGCCAGGGCTCGTGCCTGCTGATCTCGGGCGAGGCCGGCATCGGCCGCACCCGGCTGGTGACCGAGTTCGCGCTGCAGGCCCAGCTGCTGGACGCCCAGGTGTTCTGGGCGCGCTGCTTCCAGCAGGACACGGCGGCCTTCCACCCGGTGATCCAGCTGATGGACCAGCTGCTGCCCCTGGCCCAGAACTTCAACAAGCAGACGCTGGCGACCCACGGCAACGAGCTGGTGGAGCTGGTGC
>DATJQG010000177.1:0-4566 GCA_035506015.1 Candidatus Edwardsiibacteriota bacterium | reverse complement strand
ATCAGCGCGGCGCCATGCCGGGCGATGGCCAGGCAGCGGGCGGCGTCGTCGCGGTGGATGGCGCGGGCCTCGGCCAGCAACCGTTGGCGAAGCCGTCCGACACCGGCGCCGGAGGATGCCGCGAACGCCGCTTCCATCCTGCGCAGCGCCCAGAACAGGTTGACGGCCGTCGGCCTGGTCCGAGCCAGCCGCCGTACCGCCCGGTGGAAGTCGCCGGCTACCGTACGATCGTGCGATCGCCAGACCGCCAGCGCCGCGCCGTAGGCCGCGGCCACGCCGATCAGCGGGGCGCCCCGCACGGCCAGGGACCCGATCGCCTGCGCCAGTTCTTCCGCGGTGCGGCAGCGTCGGCGCACCAGCCGCGCCGGCAACCGGCGCTGGTCGATAATCTCGACCGCCCCGTCGCGCCAAATGATCGGTCGGATCATCGCCGCCCCGCCCGGCGTTCCAGCAGCTTGGCCACCCGCACCAGCGGCAGGCCCACCACGTTGAAATAGCAGCCGTCGACCCGCTCCACCAGCAGCGCGCCCAGCCGCTGGATCCCGTAGGCCCCGGCCTTGTCCAGCGGCTCGCCCGACGCCACGTAGCGCGCGATCAACGGCGGCGACAGTCTGCGGAACTTGACCCTAGTGCACTCGGCGGCGGTGACGGCCCGGCCGCTGGCGCGGTCAAGCAGGCAAACGCCCGTGACCACCGTGTGCCAGTTGTTCGACAGCAGCCGCAGCATCCGCGCGGCGTCCCGCCCGTCGCGCGGCTTGCCCAGCACGTGGTGCCGGTAGACCACCAGCGTGTCCGCCGCCAGGATCAGCTGGTGCTTCCGGTCGCCGTGGTGCCGGGCGTGCACCCAGGCGGCCTTGTCGCGCGCCAAACGGCGGGCGGCCTGCATTGGGCCCTCCCCGGCAACGATCTCCTCCCCGACGTCCGGTTTGATGACGGTGAAATCGGCGCCGACCGCCGACAGCAGTTCGCGGCGGCGCGGCGAGCCCGAGGCCAGGACCAGTCCCGGCCAGTTCAGATAGCGCGATACGGCGGCCATGTGACCCTGGAGTTGACCGGCGCTTCGCCACGCGACGCTCCGGTCCGCAAAAATTGCCGGTGACCGCTGGCTGCCACCATCGCGGCATTGTCGGTGCACAGCTGCGGGCGCGGCGCCACCAGGCCGGCGCCTGCGGCGTCGCACATCCGCTGCAGCGTCGCCCGCAACGCGGCGTTGGCGGCCACTCCGCCGGCCAGCACGCAACTGCGGCAGCCGGTAAGCTCGATGGCGCGGCGCAGTTTTTCGGCCAGCACTGCGAACACGGCGGACTGGAACCCCGCGCAGATGGCGTCCTTCTGTTGATCCGTCAGCGGCGCTGCCGCCCCCCCGGGGCCGGCGATGTGGTTGAGCACCGCGGTCTTCAGGCCGGAGAACGAGAAATCGAGGCTGTCCTCGCCCAGCAGCGCCCGCGGGAACTTCACCGGTGCCAGGCGCGACCGCGCCGCGCGCCGCTCGATGGCCGGCCCGCCGGGATACCCCAGGTCCAGCATCTTGGCGACCTTGTCGAAGGCCTCGCCCGCCGCGTCATCGAGGGTCTGCCCCATCAGCTGCATTTCCCCGCGCTCGTCCATCAGGAAGATCGAGGTGTGGCCGCCCGAGACGATCAGCGCCAGCAGCGGCGGCCGCAGCTGCGGATGCTCCAGGAAGGCGGCGTCGGCATGGGCCGCCACATGGTTGACCGCCACCCAAGGTTTGCCCAGGCCGGCGGCCAGGCCCTTGGCGAAGCAGGCGCCGACCAACAGCGCCCCTGCCAGCCCAGGCATGGACGAGGCGGCTACCAGGTCGATGTCGAGGGGCCGAGTTCCAGCCAGGTCCAGCGCCCGGGCCGTCACCTGCGAGATCCGGGCTAGGTGGTCGCGCGCCGCCAGCTCCGGCACCACCCCGCCGTAGGCGCGGTGGACGTCCTGGGAGTGGACGACGTCGGACAGGATGCTCACGCCGTCGACCACGACGGCGGCCGCGGTCTCGTCGCACGACGACTCGATGCCCAGCACCTTCATCGGATGCTGACGTCGAAATCGCGGGGGTTGGCCGCCAGCAGCTCGAGCTTGGGCGGCAGCTCGATCACGGCCTGCAGCCGGAACCGGCCGCGCGAGAGGTTCTTCAGGTCGAGCATGATCGAGATCTGCGACGCGTCGGTACGCTCCAGGACGGGCTGGGGGCCGGCCAGCACCACGTCCACGGTGCCGGGCGAGAAGCTGACCAGATAGCCGCTGCCGCGGTTGACCAGCTTGATCGGGACGTTGCGGAACAGCCGCTGCCCCGCCTTGTCGAGCGGTACCGCCACCAGCACCGATTCCGGCGAGGCGGCGAAGCCCTGGTTGTCGGGCAGCGCCAGCCGGCTGAAGGCCTGCCAGCGGCGGGACGAGCCGTCGATCGGCAGCGGCTGGGTGAACAGGCTGTCCAGCTGGTCCAGCGCCTTCTGCGGGCCGCGCACCGTGACCAGCGGCGGCGTCAGCGACACCGAGTCGCCGACCAGGTAGCCCTCGGCCGGCTCGCCGCGGATGTCGGCCACCACCCGCACCTGCTTCTCCTGCAGGCGGTCGAACGCCACCGACAGCGGGTTGGTGGTGAACTCCACCTGCGCCGGCGTCACGCCGAACGGATACTTGAGCTGCGAGGGCTCCAGATCGACCGACAGCCGCTTGACCTGGCGGTTGGCGGCGTCGATCGTGATGCGCGGCGGCATCAGCCGCAGGGCGATCAGCTGCTTGCCCGTGGCCGTGACGTTGCAGCTGGCCACCACCGGCCCGTTGAGCAGCACCCAGCCCTCGGGAATGTTGCGTACCGTCACCGGACAGCGCAGCACGGCCCGGAACTCACGCTCGGTCACCGCATGGAACCATAGCAGGACCGCCATCGCCAGCGCGGCGATGCGGATATCGATGTTCCTGAGCATCTTGGGGACGCGCATGATGGCCTATGATAGATGATCCTTGAGCGCTTCCTGCCAGGGACGCAGCGGCCGGCCGAAGGTCCGTTCCCAGCAGAAATTTTTCAGCACCGAGTACGCCGGACGCCGGGTGGGCGTGGGGAACTGGTCGGAAGTGATCGGCACCGCCGCCGCCCTGGCGCCGGCCAGCCTGATGGCCTCGGCCGCGAAGCCGTGCCAGGTGCAGCACCCGCCGTTG
Organism: Candidatus Edwardsiibacteriota bacterium; assembly: GCA_035506015.1. Lineage (GTDB taxonomy): Bacteria > Edwardsbacteria > AC1 > AC1 > EtOH8 > DATJQG01. The sequence continues at coordinate 1,398 of DATJQG010000177.1, read as the reverse complement.
GTGATGTGGTAGGTGCCGTAGTACGGCGACGATATCAGCTGCGCGATGGCCGCGGCCAGGTCGGCGGCGTACGTCGGCGACCCGGTCTGGTCGTCGACGACCTTGACCTGGCCGGATTCGCCGGCTTTCTTGATGATCGTCGAAACAAAATTCGTGCCATGTTTGCCGAACAACCACGAGGTCCGCACGATGAAAGACCGGTCGAGCAGCTCGCGCACCACGGCCTCGCCGGCCAGCTTGGAGCGGCCGTAGTGGCCCAGCGGGTTGGGCTGGTCCCACTCGTAATAGGGCTGGCGCTTGGCGCCGTCGAACACGAAATCGGTGCTGATGTACAGCAGCGGGATGCCCAGCCGCTGGCAGGCCAGGGCCGCGTGGCGGGTGCCCAGGGCGTTGACCGCGTAGGCCAATTCGGGGTCGCGCTCGCAGCCGTCGACGTTGGCGAACGCCGCGCAGTGGGCCACCGCGTCGGGCCGCTGCGCCGCCAGCAGGTCGACCGACCCCGGTTTGGTCAGGTCGGCCTCGGCCAGGTCGAACGCGACCACCTGGTGCGACTGCCGCAGCGCGGCGCAGAGGTCGGTGCCCAGCATGCCGCGGGCGCCGGTGACGAGCACCTTCATGTCAGGCGTGCTTCTTGTTGCCGATGTACTGGTTGACCCGCCACAGGTCCTCGATCGAGCTGCCGGCGTCGCCCCACCAGCAGTCCAGGATCTCGTAGGTGATGCCGCCCTTCTTGATGTAGGCGTTGTTGACGTCGGTGATCTCCAGCTCGCCGCGGCCCGAGGGCACCAGCGTGTCGATGATCCTCCAGACCTCGGCGTCGTACATGTAGATGCCGATCACGGCCAGGTCGCTCTTGGGCTCCTTGGGCTTCTCCACGATGTTCTTGACGTACTTGCCGGCCAGCTCGGCCACGCCGTACTCGCGCGGGTTGTCGACCTGCTTGAGGAAGATCTTCGCCCCCTTCTTCTGCTTGGCGAAATCCTGCGCGGCCTTCCTGATCGAGCCGTCCAGGATGTTGTCGCCCAGCATCACCACCACCTTGTCGTCGCCGCAAAAGTGCCGGCACAGGCCCAGCGCCTCGGCGATGCCGCCCTCGCGCTTCTGGTAGGTGTAGTTCATGTGCTTCAGGCCGAAGTCCTCGCCGTTGCCAATCAGCCGCAGGTAGTCGCCGGCGTTGTTGCCGCCGGTCACCAGCATGATGTCTTTGATGCCGGCCTCGACCAGGGTCTGGATCGGGTAGTAGATCATCGGCCGGTCGTACACCGGCAGCAGGTGCTTGTTGGTGATCGATGTCAGCGGCCGCAGCCGGGTGCCCAGCCCGCCGCCCAGGATGACGCCTTTCATGGCATGCCTTTCATCAGTTGTTTTTTTACCGCTGAAACACGGAAGAACGGAAAC
>DATJQG010000176.1:0-4506 GCA_035506015.1 Candidatus Edwardsiibacteriota bacterium | reverse complement strand
GGCGAGATGTTGCAAGGTCCCGCAATCTCTATTTTCAGAGTTATGATGGAGTTGCATATTGATATAGGAATTCTTTTATTCTCATTAGAAGATGGCAATATTAATGGATCAGGTATACGTTTTATTAAAAGCGTTATAAGTGAATATTATAGTTTGTTTTCAAAGTACAATAATAAATTACCAGAATTGTTTAATGATGAGTATTTTCATATTATTGATAGGTATTATCGTGAAGAGCAATTAAGCAAACAACATTGGAGCAACATAAATGGTGGAGAGCAGTTTAATAATAGAGTAGAATGGTTTTTTAATAAACAAAAAGATGAAAAAGGTTCTGATATTTATTATTCCCATTACCGTTTCTTCAGTAAAATGGGAACGCATGTAACACCTTTAATGATTGGTGCGCATAATGCTTTTGACGAAGATATGATCCCAGAATTTTCGGCAATCATACAATTAGGGAATGTTGAATATATGCATGATATTTATCATCTAGATAAAACGCAAGTGAATCAATACAAAATGGAATTACAATCTACTATACCAAATAATTCAAAGGAATAATCATGCAGACGCAACGCATCGACCACGTGGGCATCGCGGTCAAGAGCATCGAGGAGGCCGTCAAACCGTACCAGGACCTGGGCCTGGCGCTGGAAGGCACCGAGGTCGTCGAGAGCCAGAAGGTCAAAGTCGGGTTCATCAAGATCGGCGAGAGCAAGATCGAGCTGCTGGAATCCACCGCGCCCGACGGCAACGTGGCCAAGTTCATCGAGTCCAAGGGCGAGGGCATCCATCACATCGCGGTCCGGGTCGACGACGTGGCCAAGGCGCTGGCCGAGCTGGCCGCCAAGGGCTACCAGCTGATCGACAAGGCGCCGCGGCTGGGCGGCGGCGGGCACATGATCGCGTTCCTCCATCCCAAGTCGACCCGGGGCGTGCTGCTGGAACTGTGCCAGGACGCCCATTGATACTCGTTGAACCCGCCCCGGTCCACTCCCCGATGCGGGGAGGGGCGGGGGAGAGGTCCTGAGGATATGCACATCTTCACGCGCATCCAGCTGGCGGCGCGCCGCAACCGCCAGGCGGCGGGGCTGATCGCGGGCGCGGTGATCGTCGTGGCCTACCTGTTCGTGATGTTCTTCCCGGTGGGCATGCAGTCGCTGGCGCTGACCGCCCCGTCGGGGACGATGCCCGCCCTGGGGTACGCCGGGGCGCTGCTGGTGATGGCGCTGGGCGTGCTGGTGCTGACCTATTCCTTCGCCGTCTGGAAGGAGAAGCGGCTGATCGAGGACATCCCCACGTCCAAGGCGCGCTCGCTGGCGATGGGCCTGGTCGAGGTCCAGGGCCTGGCCCGGCCCAAACTGCTGCTCAAGAGCCCGGTGACCATGACCGACTGCGTCTACTACCGCTACAAGATCGAGAAGTACGTGCGCAGCGGCCGCTCCAGCCACTGGTCGGTGATCGACGAGGGCGCGTCCACCAATTACTTCTACGTCGAGGACGACACCGGCCGGGTGCTGGCCGATCCGGTGGACGCCGACGTCCGCATCAAGCGCGACTACCAGTGGACCGGCGACAAGCCCGGCACCGGCTGGCTGGGGATCGGCAGCGACAAGATGCGCTACAGCGAGTGGTGGCTGGCCGAGGGCGATCCGGTCTACGCCATCGGCACGGTGACCCGCTGGAAGGACGCCCGGGACGACCGGCGGTTCAAGATCGCGGAGAAACTGCGGCTGCTGAAGGCCGACGCGGCGCGGATGAAGGAGTTCGACCGCGACGGCGACGGCCAGATCAGCGCCGACGAGTGGGAGCTGGCGCGGGCCCGCATCGAGCAGGACGTGCTGAAGGAGGAGCTGGACCACCCGGTCGACACCAGCGACGACTTCGTGATCACCCGCGACAAGACCAACGAGGTGATGATCATCTCGGACCAGAGCGAGAAGCAGCTGGCCCGGAGCTTCGGCTGGCAGGCCGCGGGGTTCTTCATCCTGGGCCTGGGGCTGATCCTGTGGATGGCCTACCTGCTGCTGAAATAAGTAACCATGACCACAGAGGACACAGAGGTCATTATTCCAGGGACCCAGCGGAATCAGAATCTCTGCGAACTCTGTGGTTAGACTTTCATTGAGGAGGTTGCCATGATAATCGGAACGCTGATCCTGATCGCCTTCCTGGTGCTGGTGATCGCGGCCATCATGTACTTCATCGCCATCTACAACCAGCTGGTGCAGGTCAAGGTCAACATCGACAAATCCTGGGCCAACATCGAGGTGCTGGAGAAGCAGCGCTTCGACGAGATCCCCAAGCTGGTCAAGATCTGCGAGGGCTATATGCAGTACGAGCGCGAGACCCTGGAGAAGGTGATCGCCGCCCGCACCAAGTACCTGGACGCCGGCACCCCGGCCCAGAAGGCGGCCGCCGGCGCCGACATGAGCGGCGCCCTGAAGACGCTGTTCGCCGTGGCCGAGAATTACCCCCAGCTCAAGGCCGACGAGAACTTCGTCCACCTCCAGGACCGGGTGACGGCGCTGGAGAACGACCTGGCCGACCGCCGCGAGTTCTACAACGAGTCGGTGGCCGTGTTCAACACGCGGATCAAACAGGTGCCGGACATGTTCGTGGCCAACATGCTGGGCTACCAGCCCAAGGAAATGTACCAGGTGGCGGCCGAGGAGAAGAAGTCGCCGGAGATCAAGTTCAACCTGCCGAAGTGACGGCCTGGGCACCACACGGAACGAAAAACATGTCACCGGCGCAAGGTCCACAAGGGGGGCCTCAGATGACGGCCGATACCGATGCGCTGCTGGGCGCACTGAAACAGGCGCTGCTCGACTCGCCCGACCTGGCGGTGATGATCCTGGACCGCACGTTCACCATCGTCTGGCACAACAAGACCTTCGGGGATGAATTCAAGGAATTCCCCGCGATCGACGGCATGAAGTGCTACGACGTCACCAAGAACGGCAAGCCGCACCGGGGCTGCCCCCTGGCCAAGACGCTGCGGGACGGGAACTGCCACCGCGGCCTGGTCGATCTCGGCGAGCGGTATTTCCATTTCATGACGATCCCGCTGGGAAACGGCCATGTGGCCAAGGTCCACACCTATCTCCCCAAACATCAGTTCGGCATGGAGGAGTGACGCCGCTCCGTTACGGTCGCCGCAAGAAAAACCCCGCTCGTTGAGGAGCGGGGTTTTCCGTCTTCGTGCCGCCGGGCGGCTATTCGTGCTCGGCGATGAAGGTGCCCTGGTTCCAGGCCAGCAGCTTGGTCAGCGCGTCGGGGACAGGCCGGCCGTCGATGGTGCAGGGGCCGATGGTGGCGTTGGCGATCTCGATCCGGCCGCGGCGGCCGTCGCCGGCCGCCAGCTCGATCTTGCCCGACCAGCTGCCCATGAAGAACATGTCCAGCAGCGAGAAGATCGAGATGATCGAGAGGTCGCCCTGGAACTTCTTGGCCTTTTCGGCGAACAGCTTCTTGGCCTTGTCGGCGTACTTCAGCCGCATGTCGATGATCTTCAGCAATTCGGCGCGGTTGCAGGGCTTGGTGATGTACTTCTCGCCGCCGATGGCGTAGCCCTGGACCTTGTTCTCGATCCCGGTCTTGGCCGTCAGGAAGATGAACGGGATGGCCCGCAGGTCGGGGTTGGCCTTGACCCGGCGGCACAGCTCGTAGCCGTCCATCTTGGGCATCATGATGTCGGAGATGATCAGGTCGGGGTGGTCGCGCTCGGCGATCCACAACGCTTCCTCGCCGTCGAAGGCGGTCAACACGTCGTAGCCGTTCTTCTTGAGCTCGAACTCCATGATCTTGACGATGTTGGCCTCATCGTCGGCAATGAGGATGCGGTAATTGCCCATAATATATTACTATACGAAAACTGGGCCGATTTTGTCAAGCGAATTGTTGCGAGGAAGCGGTCAGTTCGCCGCCGGGCGGTCGGCGGGCAGCACGATCTCGATGGCCGCGCCGATCTCGGGCGGCGGGCAGGCCGCGCCGCCGTCGGGCAGATGGATCACGATCACCTGCAGCTTGCCGATCGCCGTGGGCGCGGCGGGCTGTTCCACCGTGCGCTGCGGCTCTTGCCCTGCCGATGGTGCCGCTGCCGGGCGGTTGCCCTCGCCGATCCCGCCCGTGGCGACGGCTGGCGCCGGTGCCGTTGCGGCAGGTGGTGCGGGCGACTCGGCAGATTTGCGGGCCTTCGCCGCGGCCGCAAACTCGTCCTTGTCGGCCGGTTCCATGGCCGGGGCGGGCTTGGCCTCGGCGCTGGCCTCGGGCGCCGACCGCACGTCTTGCTTGGCGCGCAACAGCCGGTCATCACGCTCCGCAATGGCCGGCATGGCCGGCGCTGCCGGAACGGCCGCGGGGACAGCGGCCGGTTCGCCCCATTCGGCGCTGCGGCCGGTCGCCGCTGCCGGGCCGGCGGTATCCGACCACAATGGTATCGCGGCGAACGGCGCCTGCCGTTTCTCCTGCTGGACCAGGTCGTGCGGCATCGACTGC
>DATJQG010000175.1:0-5751 GCA_035506015.1 Candidatus Edwardsiibacteriota bacterium | reverse complement strand
GGGCTTTTTGACAAGGTTCTCTCTTGTCATCCCGAGGGATCTGCTCGCCTCGCGAATTGAGGGATGAGGCTTACCCTTCAATACGCAAGGCACGATGTGATCTCAGGGTGACATTCATCAACTGATCGCGATACCGCATGTTCAACCTCTGGCAAAGCATCCTGCAGGCGCTCAAGCTGCTGGCCTCGTTCGACCCCGAGCTGTGGGGCATCGTCGGCGTGTCGCTCAAGGTGTCGGTGGCGGCGGCGCTGATCGCCGCGGCGCTGGCCGTGCCGCTGGCGCTGCTGGTCACCCAGCACGAGTTCGCGGGCAAGCGCGCCGCCATCGGGCTGGTCAACAGCCTGATGGCCGTGCCGGCCGTGGTGATCGGCCTGCTGGTCTACCTGCTGTTCTCGCGCTCCGGCCCGCTGGGCGCGCTGCAGCTGCTGTACTCGCAGGGGGCGATGGTGGTGGCGCAGGCCCTGCTGGCGCTGCCGCTGATGACCGGCCTGTGCGTGGCGGCGCTGCAGGGCGTGCCGCCGCTGGCCCGGGAAACGATGCTGACCCTGGGTGCCACCCGGCTGCAGTCGGTCGGCGGCGTGGCGCGCGAGGCGCGCTTCGCGCTGACCGCGGCGTTCATCGCGGGGCTGGCGCGGGTGCTGGGCGAGACCGGGATGACGATGATGGTGGGCGGCAACATCAAGGGCGACACCAGGGTGATGACCACCGCCATCGCGTTGGAGACGATGAAGGGCAACTTCGAGCTGGGCATCGCGCTGGGGATCGTGCTGCTGATCGTGGCCATCGCCATCAACGTCGCGCTGCAGAGCGTGCAGGGCAGGGCCGGGCAATGAGGATCACCGCGCGCGGCCTGGCCAAGGCCTTCGACGGCAAGCCCGTGCTGCGGGGCGTCTCGCTGGAGATCGCCGCGCCCGGCGTCTACGCGCTGGCCGGGCCGAACGGCTCGGGCAAGACCACGCTGATGCGGCTGCTGGCGCTGCTGCTGCCGCAGGACGGCGGGGAGGTCGGCTTCGGGGAAACCACGGTCCACATGAACCGGGACAAGGCACGGGCGCAGGAACTGCGGCGCAGGATGGCGCTGATCCACAACCCCGCGGTGATGCTGTCCGGCACGGTCGGTTATAATGTCGGCTACGGGCTGAATGTCCGGGGAATGGGGAAAGGGGAAAAGGCAAAACGGATCCGGGAGACCTTGGACAGACTGGAGCTCGCGGGTTTCGAGCAGCGCAACGCCAAGAAGCTCTCGGCCGGCGAGACCCAGCGTGTGGCGCTGGCCCGGGCGATGGCGCTCGACCCCGAAGTGGTGTTCCTGGACGAGCCAACGGCCAACCTTGACCCGCTGAGCGTCAAGCTGATCGAGCGCTCGGTCAGGGAGTTGGCGCGGGCCGGCAAGACGGTCGTGATCGCCTCGCACAACCTGTGGCAGGTGGAGCGGATCGCGGACTGGCTGTGGTTCCTCAACGAGGGGCAATTGACCCTGTCCGGCCCGGTCGCCGACGTGCTGCACAAGGGCGACCAAAAGATCTGGAGCGAGTTCCTGGGACGGGACAATCTGTTCAACGGGAACGTTTCGGTCACCGAGGGGCGGTCGTCGTTCGCCGTGGGCGGGGCCGCCTTCGAGGTCGTGACCGACCTCAATGGCGAAGCAATGGCCAGCCTCGATCCCAGCGAGATCATCATCTCGCGCGAGCCGTTGCGCAGCAGCGCCCGCAACCAGTTGAAGGGCATTGTCAAATCACATTCCACCGAGGGCGGGCTGTACAAGGTCACGCTGGACTGCGGCGTGCCGCTGGCGGCGGCCATCACCAAGGCCTCGTGGGACGAGATGGGTTTGCAGGAGGGCGAGCAGGTGTATGCCGTGTTCAAGGCCAGTGCGGTGCGGGTGTGGAGGGAGGAATAAATGATCTCCTTCCGCGAAGCCCGCGACATTATCCTCTCCAGCGCCACGCCGCTGGGGACGGAGTCCTGTCTGTTATCCGCTCTGCTGGGCCGCGTGCTGGCGCAGGACATCGTCTCGTCGTTCGACATCCCGCCCAGGGACAACTCGGCCATGGACGGCTTTGCCGTGCGGTTCGAGGATATCAAGGCCGTGCCTGTTGTTCTCGAGGTCATAGAGGATGTGCCCGCGGGCAAAGTGGCGACTAAGTCGGTTGGAAAAAGCCAGGCCATCCGCATCATGACCGGGGCGCAGATACCGATTGGAGCGGATTGTGTGGTGCCGGTAGAATTGACCGACTGCAAAATGCAAAATGCAAAATGCAAAGTGCAAACTGCAGTCCAGTTGGGCGAGCAAATCCGCAAACGGGGCGAGGACGTCAAGGCAGGAGCAGTGCTGCTTTCCAAGGGGACGCGGCTGCGGCCGCAGGAAGTGGGTTTGATCGCGTCTCTGGGATTGACGGAAGCACTGGCAAGCAAGAGGCCAATCGTAGGCATATTATCCAGCGGGAACGAGATCGTGCAGCCCGGCGGCAGGCTGGGGCCGGGACAAATATTCAATGCCAATAGTTACAGCGTTGGGGCCCAAGTAACACAGGTCAATGCGACCGTGAAAGACTACGGCATCGTCGAGGACAAACTGGAATCGATCATCGCAGTGCTCAACCAGGCGGCCAGCGAGTGCGACCTGGTGCTGACCTCGGGCGGCGTGTCGGTGGGCGACTACGACCTGATGAAGCAGGCGCTGTCCGGGCTGGGGCAGATGAACTTCTGGCAGGTGGCGCAAAAGCCGGGCAAACCCCTGGCCTTCGGCCACATCAAGGGAACGCCCATTATCGGACTGCCGGGCAACCCGGTGTCGAGCATGGTGATCTGCGACCAATACGTACGGCCATTGTTGCTCAAGATGCAGGCAGCTTCGCTGCTCTTCCGGGAACAACTCGCTGCGATCTGCGACCACGAGATCACCAAGCCGGCAGGACGCAGGGAATTCCTGCGGACCAAGGTCGAAAGGCGCGGGGGAGCATATCACGCGGTGCTGACGGGCGCGCAGGGCTCGGGCATCCTGACCTCGATGGTCCAGGCCGATGGATTGATGATCCTGGAGGAGGAGCGCACTGAGGTCAAGCCGGGAGACACGGTCACGATCGAACTGGTCAAGGATTGATATGCTTCCCATCATCGCCATCGCCGGGCCGTCGGACAGCGGCAAGACCACCCTGGTCGAAAAGCTGGTCCGGGCGCTGCGCCGCAAGGGCTACGCCATCGGCGTGCTGAAGCACACCCACGCCCGCATCAAGTTCGACCGAGCCGGCACGGACACCGACCGCTTCCGCAAAGCGGGCGCCGTGCTCTCGGCCATCACCGACGACGCGACATTGGCGCGCTTTTCCATGGTGTCCGGCACGCCCCCGCGCAATCTGATCAACGCGCTGGCGAAGGACGTCGACCTGCTGATCGTCGAGGGCTACAAGCGCGAAGCCCTGCCCAAGCTGCTGTTCACCGACCATCTCGACCGCGTGGATTTCAAGGGCATCGTGGCGACCTATGGTAAAAGGGGAATGGGGAATGGGGAATTGCCGCATTTCAAACCCCGCGAGATCGGCACAATGGCGCGCTGGCTGGAGCGGTCGTTCATCATCCCCGGCAGGAAAGCCGGTGCTGTGCGGGTCAGCATCGACGGGATCGACCTGCCGATGAAGCCGTTCGTGGCCGATATCCTGCGCGAGGCCAACCGCGGGCTGCTGAAGAGCCTGAAGGGCGGCCGGGGCCGGCGGGTCCAGATATCGATTGATTTTGGCCGGAAAATATAGTATCATTACTCGCTTATTGGGATCCTTCAGCGCAACGAGGAGGCCGCCATGCGGACCATTCAAGCCATCATCGCCCTGGTGCTGGTCGTCCTTTGCGCCGGATGCGCCAAGCCGCCGCTGACCCAATACGTGGTCGATGACGGCACTTGGGCGATCCTGCTGCCCGGGACCCCCAAGCGGTCGGTGACGCCGGTCCAGACCGCGATCGGCCCGATCGACATGATCCAGTACAGCAGCGGCGGCGGTAATTCCTACACCGCCCTCGCCTACGCCGATTACCCGTCCTTCATCGCCAACGCCCCGGCCCTCAGCCTGCTGGAGGGCGCCCGCGACGGCGCGCTCAAGAACACCAACGCCAAGCTGGTCGAGGACAAGGAACGGCACCTGGGCGAGTTCCTCGGCAAGGAGATCAAGGCCGACCTGCCCGTCGCGGGGTACGGGATGCGGGCCTTCATCTTCCTGGTCAAGCGCCGGCTCTACCAGATCATCATCGTCGGGACCAAGGATGAGATCTCTTCGGCCCGGGCCGACTCGATCTTCTTTTCGTTCGAGCTGCGCCGCGACCCGCAATAGCAATCCTTCGTTCTTCGGGAGGCCATCATGAAGCACACCATCATCGCCCTGGCCTGCGGCATCGCGCTGCTGTCCTGCACCAAACAGCAGCCTCCCCAGCAGGCCGTGACGCCCCAGCCGCCCCGGCCGGTGCCCGTGGCCGAGGTAAACTTCGTCAAGGGCCAGGTCAAGGCGTTCAGCAACGGGTCATGGTCCGCCGCGGCGATCGGCCAGCAGCTGCTGGCGGTGGACAGCATCGAGATCCCGGCCAAGGCCGAGCTGGAGCTGAAGGGCCTGGCCGCCGCTCCCGATGCCAAGGGCCAATTTGGCGGCGTCCTGAGGATACATGGCGCGGCGAAAGGAGCGGTGTGCCAGCTGACCACCGGGGGTCCTCAGGTCGAGCGGCCGAAACCAGCGAGCAAGGCGCTGGCCACGGTCAAGAAACTGGGGACCAAGCAGGCCAGCGCGACCGCCACGCCCACGGCCGTGGCCGGCATCCGCGGCACCCAAGGCCGCAGGCCGATGATCGCCGATACGACCAAGAAGGACACCACGTCCCACAAGTAGGCACGTTCCCCCGATGAAGAACCAGGAACAGCTCGACCTGGTCGGGCTGAAGTCCAAGACGGTGGCCGAACTGTCCCAGCTGGCCAAGGAGCTCGGCATCCAGGGCGCCAGCGGGATGAAGAAGCAGGAGGCCATCTTCAAGATCCTGGAGGCCCAGGCCCAGCAGAACGGCCTGATCCTGGGCGGCGGCGTGCTGGAGGTGCTGCCCGACGGCTACGGGTTCCTGCGCTCGCCCGACTACAGCTACCTGCCCGGCCCGGACGACATCTACGTGGGGCCGACCCAGGTCAAGCGGTTCGGCCTGCGCACCGGCGACCTGGTCACCGGCCAGGTGCGGCCGCCCAAGGAGGGCGAGAAGAACTTCGCCCTGCTGAAGGTCGAGGCCGTCGACAAGGAGGACCCCGAGATCGCCCGCGAGCGGGTGTTCTTCGACAACCTGACCCCGCTCTACCCGCAGCAGCGCCTCCAGCTGGAGCTGGCGGCCGACGACTATTCGATGCGGGTGATGGACCTGCTGGCGCCGATCGGCAAGGGGCAGCGCGGCCTGATCGTCTCCAGCCCGAAGTCGGGCAAGACCGTGCTGCTGCAGCACGTCGCGCACGCGATCACCTCGAACCACCCCGACGTCGTGCTGATCGTGCTGCTGATCGACGAGCGGCCGGAGGAAGTGACCGAGATGCAGCGGTCGGTCCGCGGCGAGGTCGTGAGCTCGACGTTCGACGAACCGGCGGCGCGCCACGTCCAGGTGGCCGAGATGGTCATCGAGAAGGCCAAGCGCCTCGTCGAGCACAAGAAGGACGTCGTCATCCTGCTCGACTCGATCACGCGTCTGGCGCGCGCCTACAACACCATCGTGCCGCCGTCGGGCAAGGTGCTGTCGGGC
>DATJQG010000174.1:0-2917 GCA_035506015.1 Candidatus Edwardsiibacteriota bacterium | reverse complement strand
CGGAAAAGGGATGTGCGAACGCACATCCCTTTTCCATTGGACCGATCACGCCATCGAATGCTTCAGCGCTTGCGCGAGAACCCGATGGCGTTATGAAGGGAAGGAGGGTCTCGATCTCATTATTAGGGATATCTGAACTCTGTTGAGTGTAGAAGGGAATGGTGCAATGAGAATGCAATTTTATGCATAATGTTCATTTAAATGTAAAAGTTGCACTTATGCAATAGATTTTATAAAGAATGAAATCCGTAATTCATTAAATGGCAAAGCATTAAATACAATCGAAATTCGTTGTTTTAAGGCACGATAATTGCATATATTTATTCACGTTAATCCATTGGCATTAAAAACATTAAAACCATATCAGGAGGTCCTCTCCCATGAAAAGAACGTTAACCGTCATCGCCATCGCGGCGTTGCTGGCCATCATGGCCGGCGCGGCCTGGGCCGTCCCGGCCAAGCCGGGGCCGCGGGTGCTGTCGCAGCCCGATGGCAGCACGTTCATCGGCAAGCTGATCGGCGACGAGCATTTCAGCTTCGCCGAGACGATGGACGGCAACTCGATCATCCGCAACAGCGACGGCTGGTGGACCTACGCCAGGCAGGAGGGCGGGCTGCTGGTGGCCGGGGACGTGATCGTCGGCCGGGGCGAGTGCCCGTATGCGGCGCACCTGCGGCCCAACGCCGCGGCGGTGGCCAAGATCCCGGGCAACGAGCACAAGGAGATCAACCGCACGGCAGCCGAGCGGGCCGAGACGGCGGTGGAGTTCTTCTACGGCAAAGGCGGCACGGCGCAGCACCCCAAGTCCGCCCCCAGCGGCCGGCAGTACGTCAACGTGGTGCTGGGCGACTTCACCGACAGCACCTTCCTGTGGTACGCCAACACCGAGCGCAACGGCCAGAACCCGTACGGCCCGTTCCCGTACTCGCCGGCCGGGGCCGGTTCGGACTCGGCGTTCACCGAGAACCATTTCTGGGGGCTGGCGTTCGGCGACTCGGTGGGCCATGTCCCCGACTCGTCCAAGGTGCCCTCGCTGACCAATTTCTACTGGGACATGACCTACCATAAGTGCCTGTGGTACGGCGGTGTGGCCATGGGCAGCAGCAATATCAAGCGGGCTAGCGCGGTCAGCGGCCAGTCGCCGACCACCGCCTACCTGCAGGCGACGGTCACCGCCTGCGATAGCCGCATCAACTACTACACCGGCGGCAGCGTAAACAACCTGATGGTGGTGCACCCGGGCCCGGGCCAGGAGGAATCGGCCGACACCAAGGACATCTGGTCGATGTCCATCACCGGTATTACGCTGACCAGCGGCGAGGGTAATATTACCAAGTGCATCGCGGTGCCGCAGAACGCCCAGCTGGGCGTGTTCTGCCACGAGCTGTTCCACCAGTCCACCGGCGGCCCGGACCTGTACGACTACGGCTACTCCAGCAATCCCTGGGGCCCGTGGAGCCTGATGGATGAGGGCTCATGGAACGGCTTAGTCAACGGCGGCGACGCGCCGGCCTTCATCGGCGGTCATCTGGCGTATACGTGCACCGGCGTCATCACCGACGGCTCCGGCGGCTGGCTGACCCAGACCGATTCCATTTCCAGCGCCAAGAACGGCGACGGACGTTACACCATCTGCGCCCTGGACTCGGCCGGCGCAGCGCGGGGCGGCAACATCACCAACGGCATCCGCCTGTGGCGGATCCGCAACAATAATTTCCGCGACTCCGCACAAACCTTTTTCGTCGAGCTGCGGCAGCGCAACCCACCCTATGAGATCGGGCTGCCCGAGGACGGGTTGATCATCAGCCATCTCGATACCCGGATGAGCAGCACGCATCTCAACGACGGCCCGCCAGGGACGCGCGCGTTCTATTCCTGGGTGGAATGCCCGGGATTCGATCCCAACCCCTGCTACGCCTCCGGCGACTCGATCCTGCCCGGCCTCAAGGAAAACGCCTGCTATTCGGCCGACGACGTCAGCCCGGGCGGGTACTTGGAAAACCGCATCGATTCCACGTCGGTCCCCAATTCCTGGATCAATAAATGCTACAGCGGCACGCCGGCCCGCACCGGCCCCTGGATCTACGACGTGTCGCGCGAGGGCCCGGTGATGACGTTCAGCGTGCTGCGCACCGGCATGACGGCGACCAGCCCGCTGGTCAGCTTCCAGACCGCGACGGTGCTGGACCCGGTGACGGCCAACACGGCCAACAACAACAACGGCCTGCTCGATCCCTGGGAGACCGACTCGCTGAAGATCACCTTCCTCAACAGCGGCGCGGCCGTCACCGCGGGCGCCCAGTGCTCGCTCTACGTCGTGCAGAACGGCCAGTACATCTCCTTCACGCCCGGCTGGCAGTCAGTGGGCGGCGGGGCCATCGGTAGCGGGGCCACGGCCACCAACGTGCCGTTCGTGGTGACGGTCAGCCAGAACGCGCCGCGCTTCCTGGACATCGGGTTCGCCGTCAAGTTCAAGAGCACCACGCCGGCGGTGACCGACACCAGCTACTTCACGCTGCGGATCAGCCCGTTCAAGATCGCGTTCACCTACGATTTCGCCAACCTGTTCGCTGGCGGGACCGACTACCGCTTCCGGATCCAGCCCAGCGACCTGGCGGTCTACCAGGACACCCTGTTCGTGGCCAACGCCAACCTCAACAACGCCACGTTCCAGACCAGGATCTACAAGGTCAAGAAGAACACCACCAACAACCCGCTGGTGGGCGGCGTGGGCGGCGACACCATCAGCTCGCTCAACAACCGGGGCACGGTGCAGGACGCCGCCAAATATCTGGGCGGGATCGATATCGCCAACGACGGCACCCTGTGGTGGTCGGTGCAGGACTCCTGCTTCAACTGCACCCGGGCCGGCGCCGTACAGCGCAAGTTCCTGATGCCCAACGTCAGCTGGGGCGG
>DATJQG010000173.1:0-8409 GCA_035506015.1 Candidatus Edwardsiibacteriota bacterium | reverse complement strand
TCCTGGCGTACGCCTACAACCGGCCGGTGGCGTACCTCGAGACCAACATCCGCGCGGTACTGCTCCACCACTGCTTTGTTGGCCGCGCGAAGGTGGATGACCGGCGACTGCTGCCCCTGGCCGAAAGGGTCCTGGACCGCGACCACCCGCGCTGCTGGCACAGCGCGCTGATGGATTACGGGACGTGGCTGAAACAGCAGCAGCCGCGCGCGGCGCGGGCCGGCGCCAGGCGGCAAGGCCGCTTCGAGGGCTCCAACCGGCAGCTGCGCGGCATGATCGTGCGGTCGTTGACCCGCCGCTCGATGTCCCTGGCGCAGCTGGCCCGGGAAATAAAACGGCCGCGGTCGATCATCGGTTCGAACCTGCGGTCGCTGCGGCAAGAGGGTTTGGTCGCCCTGCGGTCGGGCTATTACCGGATATCATGAGATAGTGGCGGGGCCTTTTCCCCTGCTCCTTTCGTGCGTGTTCCCCAGGTACCGGTCGCGCTCGCTGAAGATGCAGCCGCAGTATTTTTGCCGGTAGACGGTGCCGGCCCTCGCCAGTTCCCTGCCCTGTTTCCAACCCGTCCTAAAATCGCGGTACCGGAACTCCACATTATACTGCTGCGCGGCCTGGTTCCCGGCCGCGATCACCAGGTCGTGCCGCTGGTAGATGCTGTACAGCAGGGTCGTGGAAAAAGCGGCGAAGCCGCGCTCCCGGGCCGTGAGCGCCGTGCGCTCCAGCCGCAGCCGGTAGCAGGCCGCGCAGCGATCCTGGGCCAGCGCCTGCAGCGTCGCTTCCAGCGGGTACTCGTCGTGGCAGACGACCTCGATGCCGGTGGCGGCCGCGTACGCTTTGACCGCATCCCGCCGTTTGGTGTACTCGACGTAGGGATGGATGTTGGGATTAAACCAGAGACCGGTGAAGCGAATTCCTTCACCGGTCAGTTCTTTGTGCGGCCAGCACAGGCAGGGCGCGCAGCAGATGTGGAGCAGCAGATCGGGCATGGTCGCTCGATGCATTTGAGAACCCCTTCCCCGCCGGGGAAGGGGTTCTGAGTTGGCTATTTGAGGATCCCGTATCTCGTCAGCTCCTCCTTGACCAGCTTGCGTGTGCCCTCCGAGACGTCCACCAGCGGCATCCGCAGGTCGGCGTGGCACAGCCCCATCAGGTTGAGGGCGCACTTCACCGGCCCGGGGCTGGTCTCGACGAACAGCGCCTTGACCAGCGGGAACTGCCGAAGGTGGATCTTGCGGGCCTCCTCGGCCTTGCCGTCCATGAACAGCTGCACCATCCGGGCGGTGTCCTTGGGCGCGACGTTGGCCACCACCGAGACCACCCCGCGGGCCCCCACGGCCATCATCGGCAGGGTCAGCGAGTCGTCGCCCGAGAACAAGGCGAAATCCGGGCCGCACAACGCGGCGATCTGGCTGGCCTGGTCCAGGCTGCCCGACGCCTCCTTGATGGCCACGATGTTCTCGATCTCGGCCAGCCGGGCCACCGTCGCGGGGTCGATGGAGACGCCGGTGCGGCTGGGCACGTTGTACAGCATCAGCGGCAGCTTGGTCGCCTTGGCCACGGCCTTGAAGTGCTGGTAGAGGCCCTCCTGGGTCGGCTTGTTGTAGTAGGGCGTGACCACCAGCGCGCCGTCGGCCCCCAGCTTCTCGGCCTCCTGGGTCTTGGCGATGGTGGCCGGGGTGTCGTTGGTGCCGGTGTAGGCCAGCACCGTGGCCTTGCCCCGGGCCTTCTTGATGGTGGCCTGCAGGATGCGGCGGAACTCGTCGGGCGTGACGGTCGGCCCCTCGCCGGTGGAGGCGCAGGGGATGATGCCGGCGCTGCGGCCGGCCAGCTGGAAATCGAGCAGCCGTTCCAACGCTTGCTCGTCCAGGCTGCCATTGTGGAACGGCGTGATCAGGGCGGTGAACGATCCCTTCCAGTCGGTCATCTATTAATTCCTTTTACTTTTCTATGGATATTCTTTTTGCCGATGGCCATCAAACAAAACCCGAGAACTGCGATGCATATCTTGTTGAATATTATTTCATCCTGCCCCGTGAACAATTCCCTGGAAATGCTTACTATCGATATTAGTATTACGATAATACCCAGTAGTATTAATAGTCCACTGATAATCTGTCCTGTATCTATCCTGTTCTTTCTGGTTTTATCACTAAATAATATCTGCTCAAATTCTGAATTTTCATTACCATCATCTTGATAATCGCCTTTCCACGGTGAGTACTTACTTTGGATAAAATCCCAATTTCGTAAAATAAACCTGCTATCAAAAACAACAATACTTGGAGCACAACTAAGATTCCATCCAAAACAAATTCCTATGATCCTTGGTAAAATATTGCTTTGATCTGTTATGACAGGAAAAATATCATTGAAAATAAGCAACTTTGAATAGAGAAGCGACAATATCGGGATTAATAACCATGGTGTAGCAATGTGGAATGATGCACCCTCAATAAGTTTAATGAATCTTTCTCGGCTTGTATAATATGATGCTACTTTACGAAGTGATATGGGCAACCTCCTGCTATGGTACCCGAACCCAACTCTACTAATCAAACGAATTACCAATAAAGCCGGCATCGTACCGGCTATACTTAATAATAAGATATGCCATACACTATAATGTAATAAAATGAGATTGGGCAGACATAAAAGGAATATAGGTAAGCTAATGAATATCAACAAAGAATAACTGCCCGTGAACTCAAAAGCCGTCTTTTCCTTGATTATCATTTCGAACCCATCGGCACGTAGTAGCGCGTGCCGGGGTGCGGCTCGCAGATCTTGGCCACCAGGTCGTCGAAGTCGCGCTCCCGCTTGACGAAATCGATGCCGGCGACGTTGACCACCAGCAGCGGGGTGTCGGTGTAGTGGAAGAAGAAGTGGTTGTAGGCCTCGGACAGCTCGGCCAGGTAGTCGCGCGACAGGTTGTGCTCGAAGCTGCGGCCGCGCTCCTTGATCCGCCGCTGCAGCGTGTCCAGGTCGGCCTGGAGGTAGATCACCAGGTCGGGCCGGGCGGTCTTCTGCTCCAGCAGCTTCCACAGCGCCTCGTACAGCGCCAGCTCGTTGCTGTCCAGGTTGAGGTAGGCGAAGATGCGGTCCTTGGCGAACAGGTAGTCGGCCACCATGGTCTGGCCGAACAGGTCGCGCTGGGCCATCGACTGCTGCTGGCGGAAGCGCGACAGCAAGAAGAACAGCTGGGTCTGGAAGGCGTAGGCCCGGCGGTCGCCGTAGAAGCTGGAGAGGAACGGGTTGGCCTCCACCTCCTCCAGCACCGTGGTGGCGTGGAAGCGCTCGGCCAGCATCCGCGTCAGCGAGGTCTTGCCCACGCCGATCACGCCCTCGATGGCGATGTAGGTCGGTATCAGTTGCTTCATGGTCGGCATGGCGGTGCTCAATAGCGGCTGCCGGCGATCTTGGCCACGGCCTGGCCGGCGCGGTCCAGCCGCGCCAGCAGGTCGGCCACGGTGCGGCGCGACGCCGGGTCGACGAAGTCGGCGTCGATCTCGGCCAGCGGTTCCAGCACGAAGGCCCGGCGGGCCGCCTCGGGGTGCGGGATGGTCAGCTCGGGCGTGGCCAGCACCAGCGCGTCGAAGTAGACGATGTCCAGGTCGATCACCCGGGGCTGCCACTTGCCCTGCCGCTGGCGGCCCATGTGTTTCTCCACCCGCCGCAGCGCGGCCAGCAGCTCCTGGGGCGACAGCTCGCAGCCGATCTCCAGCACCGCGTTGATGAACTGCGGCTGGTCGCGGTTGCCCACCGGCTCGGTCTCGTAGACCGACGACATCTTGACCACGGTGATGCCCGGCACCTCGCGGATGGCGGCGATGGCCCCCCGCAGGTTGCCCAGCCGGTTGCCCAGGTTGGAGCCCAGCCCGATGAACACGCGGCTGCGCTGCGGGCGCTGCGCGCTCCTCATGGCGCGGCCTTCTCCACCTTCAGCCTGGCCTCGCGCAGCACCTGGCGCGACAGCTCGTCCGGATAGCCCTGGTCGTAGACCACGCGGCGGATCCCGGCGTTGATGATGATCTTGGAGCACAGCACGCAGGGATAGTGGGTGGTGTACATCACGGCGTCCTTGAGCGAGACGCCGGAACTGGAGGCCTGGATGATGGCGTTCTGCTCGGCGTGGATCGCCCGGCACAGCTCGTGGCGCTGGCCGGAGGCCACCTTCAGCCGCTGGCGCAGGCAGCCGATCTCGGCGCAGTGCCGCAGGCCCGCCGGCGCGCCGTTGTAGCCGGTGGCCAGGATCCGCTTGTCGCGGGTGATCACCGCGCCCACCTGGCGCCGCAGGCAGGTGGAGCGGGTGGCCGCCATGGCCGCGATGGCCATGAAGTAGCGGTCCCAGCTGGGACGCGGCTTCGCCGCGAGCTCCGCTCCTGGCTTGGCCCGGGGCTTGCCCCGGCTGGCGGCTTTTTTTGCCCCCCCGGCCATCTACGCCTTGCTGTCGAGGGAGGCGCCGGGCTCAAAGGTCAGCTCGCTGTCGCGGGCCGACAGGCACTGGGCCAGCACGCTCATCTGGTGCAGCGCCAGCACCTCCTCCAGCCGCTGCCGGGTGATCAGGTTCATCTGGCACAGGATGTCGCCCACCCGGCCGCCCTGCGCCTTCTGCTGGGCGATGGCCTTGTTGAGGTCGGCCTCGCTGATGTGGCCGCCGGCCATCAGGATCTCGCCGATCAGCTTCTTGCGCTCGGCCGAGGAGAAGCCGGCGATCGAGCCGCCCTGGAAGCTGACGTACTCGGTGAACTCGGGGTTCTCGATGGTCAGCACGCCGCTCCAGCGCTCCTTGAGCGCGGTGGCCACCACCTCGCCGAACTGGACGTTGCCCAGCTTCTTGATCTCGCCCATGATGCTACCCTTTCAAGCGGTTGGGGTACAGGGGGAATTGTTTGCAGAGCTCCGTGATCTCGCCCGCCACCCTGGCGATCGCGGCCTGGTCCTGGCTGTGGGACAGCACGGCGTCGATCATCCCGGCGATCACCTTCATTTCGGCCTGCTTCATGCCGCGCGTGGTCAGCGCCGCCGTGCCCATCCGGAAGCCCGAGGTCACGAACGGGCTGCGGGTGTCGAACGGCACCATGTTCTTGTTGACCGTCACGCCGGCGGCGTGCAGGGCGTTCTCGGCCTCCTTGCCGGTGATGCTCTTGTTGGACAGGTCGATCAGCATCAGGTGGTTGTCGGTGCCGCCGGAGACGATGGCGTAGCCGCGCTCGACCATCGCCGCCGCCAGCGCCTGGGCGTTGTCGATCACCTGCCGGGCATACTGCTTGAACGAGGGCTGCAGCGCCTCCTTGAAGGCCACGGCCTTGGCCGCGATCACGTGCATCAGCGGGCCGCCCTGGATGCCCGGCATCACCGTGGAGTCCATCACCTCGGACATCAGCTTCAGCCGCTCGCCGCTCTTGACCTTGATCTTGTGGCCGAACGGGTTCTCGCCGTCCTTGCCGATCAGCACCATGCCGCCGCGCGGCCCGCGCAGGGTCTTGTGGGTGGTGGTGGTCACCACGTGGCAGTAGGGGATGGGCGAGGGGTGCAGCCCGGCCGCGATCAGCCCGGCGGGGTGCGCCACGTCGGCGAACAGGTAGGCGCCGACCTCGTCGGCGATGGCCCGGAATTTGTCGAACTCATAGAACCGGCTGTAGGCCGAGGCGCCGACGATGATCATCCGCGGTTTGTGCTCGCGGGCCTTTTTGGCCACGTCGTCCATGTCGATCCGTCCGGTCTCCTGCTTGACGCCGTAGGAGACGATCTTGTACATCTTGCCGGAGAACGACACCGGCGAGCCGTGGGTGAGGTGTCCGCCATGGGCCAGGTCCATGCCCAGCACCGTGTCGCCCGGCTGGCAGTAGGTGAAGTAGACCGCCTGGTTGGCGGTGGAGCCCGAGTGCGGCTGGACGTTGGCGTACTCGCAGCCGAACAGCTGCTTGGCCCGGTCGCGGGCGATGTTCTCGGCCACGTCCACGAACTCGCAGCCGCCGTAGTAGCGCTTGCCGGGGTAGCCCTCGGCGTACTTGTTGGTCATCACCGAGCCCAGCGCCTCCAGCACCGCCTCGGACACGAAGTTCTCGGAGGCGATCAGCTCCAGGCCGTACTCCTGGCGCGCGGTCTCGTCGGCGATCGACCGGTAGATCTCGGGGTCGTTGGTCTTCAAAATGCTCATGATGATGCGGTCCTCGGTTTATTTGCCGGTGCTCTTGGCGGGGGGCGTCTTCGGTGCCTTCGGCGCCTTGCCCTTGCCGCCCTTCTTCTTGGCCTTGGCGGCCGCTGCGCTGTCGGCGGCGGCCTTGGCCCTGATCGCCGCGCTGTCGACCTTGGGCTTGGGCGGCTCGGGTTTCCACTTGCCCAGCGCCTTGTCGATCGCCACCCGCAGCGAGTCCTTGAACTCCGGGGCGTAGCCCTGGTGGTAGAACGCGGTGTTGCCGGCCCGGTCGATGATCACCAGGGTCGGCAGCTCCTTCAGCTGGAACTTCTTGCAGGCCACCTCGTAGGGGTCCAGCAGCACCGGCAGCGTGATGGCGTTCTCGAACACGCAGTTGTCGACCACGCCCTTCTCCTCGCCCTTGTTGACCAGGAAGAACTTGATGCTGTCGCGGGCGTAGTTCCCCGCCAGCTCGGTGAGGTAGGGGATCTCCTGCTTGCACGGCTTGCACCACGATGCGAAGAACGACAGCACCAGCACGTCGCGCTCCTGGCGGAACCGCTTGCCGCGCGGCTCGCCCACGTAGTCGTGGGTGTAGAAATCGTCGCCGGCGTGGGTCTTCAGCATGAACTGGGGGGCCGGCTGGCCCAGCGGCAGCGGCGTCCCCTGGTCGGCGCGCAGCAGCGGCCCGCCCAGGGCGGCCAGCAGCAGCGCCAGGATCACGGTTCTAATGGGCATGTTCGTAGTCCTTGATTTTGTTGATTCTGCGTTCGTGGCGGCCGCCCTCGAACGGCGTCTCCAGCCAGACCCTGACGATGGCGGGCACCAACTGGGGATCAAGGTAGTCGGCCGGGATGGCCAGCACGTTGGCGTCGTTGTGCAGCCGCGACAGCCGGGCCATCTCCGGCGTGAAGGCGATGGCCGCCCGCACCCCCTTGACCTTGTTGGCCGCGATCAGCATGCCGTTGCCCGAGCTGCAGATCAGGATGCCGCGCTCGGCCGAGCCCGCGGCCACCGCCTCGGCCACCGGGATGGCGAAGTCGGGGTAGTCGCAGGACTCGGTGTTTTTCGTCCCGAAGTCCGTGAACTCGATCCGCTGCCCGGCGAAGGCGTTCTTGAGCCGTTCCTTGAGCGGGTACCCGCGGTGGTCGGCGCCGATGGCTACGTTCATGACTGCTCGTTGGGATGGGGACCGGGACCGCGCTGGTCCCGGCCGCAGGTTTTTAAGGATAAACGATATCGAGGTGAAAAGTCAAGGGAAATGACCGGACCCGCCCGTCACTTGGCCATCAGCGCAGCCAGCACGATGGAGTAGAACTTGGCGTCGTCGGTGTCGGTGCGCGAGGTCAAGATCACCGGCGCGCTGGTGCCGATCACCATGGCGGCCACGGTGGCCCCGGCCATCTGGGTCAGGCATTTGTAGAGGATGTTGCCGGCCTGGATGTCCGGTGTCACCAGGATGTCGGCGTAGCCGGCCACCGGCGAGACGATGCCCTTGCCCTTGGCGCACTCCGGCGACACCGCCGCGTCCATCGACAGCGGGCCGTCCACGATGCAGCCCTTGATCTGGCCGCGGTCGGCCATCTTGGACAGCTGGGCGGCCTCCAGGCTGCAGGGCCACTTGGGGTTGACCTTCTCGGTGGCGGTCAGCACGGCCACCTTGGGTGTCTCGATCTGCAGCTTCTTGGCCACCGCCACCGCGTGGTTGACCATCTCCACCTTCTGGCCGAAGTCCGGGTAGGGGATCTGGGCGGCGTCGGTGATGATCAGCAGCCGCGGGTAGTTGGGCGTCTCGAACACGCCGACGTGGGACACGGTGCCGCCGGTCATCAGGCCGTTCTCCTTGTCCAGGTAGGCCCGGGCGTAGACCGCGGTGTCGATCAGGCCCTTCATCAGCACGTCGGCCTCGCCCTTCTTGACCATGGCCACCGCCTGGGCCGCGGCCTTCTTGTAGTCCGGCTGGTCGACCAGCGTGAAGATCGCGGGATCGATCTTGTGCTCGCGGGCCAGCGCCTCGGTCTTGGCCTTGTCGCCGATCAGGATGGCGATCGCCAGCTTCTCGTTGACCGCGCGGGCCAGGGCGTCGATGATGTCCGGGTCCTGGCCGCAGGCCACGGCGACCCGCTTGATCTTGCCGCCTTTGACCAGCTCCGCCATCTGCTTGAGGGTGGTGATTGCTGCCACGTGGTGCTCCTGTTGTCGTTCAGTATATTAATATTGTGGAATGATCGGTCCCGGCCATCGCGAACCGGCTTGCGCGCCTGACGGGC
>DATJQG010000172.1:0-3448 GCA_035506015.1 Candidatus Edwardsiibacteriota bacterium | reverse complement strand
CGAGCCGCTGCGCGCTCTTGGTGACCAGCCGCTTCTTGCAGTTGGCGATCCAGTCGTCGACCTGGCGGTTGCCCTGGGCCTTGTATTCCAGCGCCTGGGCCAGGCACTCCAGGTAATCGGCGTCGCGCGCGATCTGCGATTCCGGGAGCTGCGTGCCGGTGAACGCGTCCTTCAGCGCCTTGACCTCGCCGCGCACCGCGTCGGGCAGCGGTTCGACCTGCTCGACGATGGCCGTGTGCTCGGCATGCGCCATGTCGACATAGCGTTGCGCCACCTTGTGCAGGTCCTGGACCCGCGCCTCGTGGGTGTCGTGGAACAGGGCGATGGCGCAGGCCTTCTCCGCGTCCGCCCGCTCCAGCCGGGCGACGAAATAGGCGATCACCGCGGCGCGGTAGCTGTGCTCGGCCACGGTCTCGGGGTCCTTGACCCCGGCCAGCCACCAGCCCGAGCGCTTGACCTGCTTGAGGACGCCGACCTCGTAGAGGAAATTGGCGATGGGTCGCATTCAATGTCTTTCTGTAATCTTACGGCGGTTGTTGCGAGAACCTGTCATGCTCAGCCTATCGAAGCATGACATGAAGATATTTCCTGGTCGTCATCCTGAGTATTCCACCATGCCTGGCTCTCGAAGGATCTCGTCAGATTCTTCAAGGGCGGGGCGGGATGCCTATTTCAGAATGACGGATCC
This sequence comes from Candidatus Edwardsiibacteriota bacterium, assembly GCA_035506015.1. Lineage (GTDB taxonomy): Bacteria > Edwardsbacteria > AC1 > AC1 > EtOH8 > DATJQG01. The sequence continues at coordinate 2,760 of DATJQG010000172.1, read as the reverse complement.
TTGTGGATGGAGTTCACGGCGTGACCGCGATGCCCCACGGCCCTGTGCCGGTGGTCAGGGTGGTGTCGGCGGCGTAGCTGCCGGCCCGCACCAGCCGCTTGACCTGCGCGGCGCCGCTCACCGCCACGTACAGGTACTTGCCGTCCGGGCTGTAGCACAGTCCCTTGGGCGCCGCGCCGACGCTGACCGTGGCGACCCAGGCGTAGTTCGACAGCGCGTAGACCTTGACCGCGCCCTCGTCGTAGCAGCCGACCGCCAGGTGCTGGCCGTCGGGCGAAACCGCCAGGCCGAAGGGGTGGTTGCTGACGCCGGTGATGTCGTAGGCCACGGTGTTGTCCGAGGTGCGGACCACGGCCACCTCGGTGCCGCAGGCCGCGAACACCCGGTCGCCGATCGGCGCGATGGCCATCTCCTCGCCGCCGTTGGGCATGGTGATCACGGTCGGCGTCGCGTGGAAATTGGCCAGGGCGTAGATCTCCATCCGGTTGTTGAACTGGCACAGCACGTAGAGGTAGCCGCTGTTGGCCGAAAAGGCCATCCCCTTGGGGGCCGCGCCGATGGTGTTGACCGAGTCCAGCAGCGCGCCGGTGCCGGCGTCGATCAGGTAGACGCGGTTGCCGGTAGTGTCGCTCACCGCCAGACGCTGGCCGTTGGGCGAGACAGCGACGCCGTAGCAGCTGTTCCTGAGGTTGGTGAAGAACGGCTCGTTGTCGTGGTTGTGGACCTGCAGGAAATGCAGCCCGCTGTTGGTCAGCACGTAGGCGATGGCCCCGTCGGCCGACATCCTCACCTGCGTGGCGGCGTTGTAGGACGGCAGGTACCCCTCGGGCTTGAGGTCGTTTTGCTTGTAGCGGTAGACCTCGTTGAGCCCGTGCGACACGACGTACAATCCCCGCGCCGTGGTGAACGTGAACGGATGCGATGCGGCCAGGTGGTTGCCGGCCTTGTCCAGCGCGCCGGTGCCCACCGTCACCTGGTGCGGCACGTGGAACGACATCGTGTCGGTCATGGCCAGCGTCAGCACGCTGTCGCCGGACCAGGACGCCCGGTAATGCAGCGTCGGGCTGGAGGTCAGCGCGGCCCGGGCCGAGGCCGTGTCCATCGGCTCGGAGAAGTGGACCTTGACCGGCGCGTTGACCGAAACGTTGGTGTCGCCGCCGGCGGGCTCCGTCTTGGTGACCGTGGGCCTGACCGTATCGGCCGCCGTGGTGAAGTTCCAGGTGAAAATGGGCGTCATCCGGTTGCCGCAGCGGTCGACCGCGTTGGTGTCCACCGTGGCCGTGTACAGGGTGTTGTAGGCCAGCCCCGCCGGGACGAACTGCAGCACCGAGTCCGACTGCAGCGTGGCGCTGCCGGTAGCGCCGCTGACCTTGATGGCGGCGTCGGCCCACGGGGCCAGTTTCTTGGTCATGGTTGCGGCGACCGTGGCCCCCACGCTGACGTTCAGCCCCGTGGGCGCGTAGCCGGCCACGGCCGGCCGCACCGTATCGGCCGCCGCGCCGCAGGTGAAAGTATAGTTGGCCGCCGTCGCCAGCGCGTTGCCGTTGACGTCCGCGGCGCCGGTGCCGACGGTGAACCTGACCGTGTCGCCCGCATGGAACAGCGAGTCCGGCTTGAAGATCAGGATGTTGTATTTCCAGTCCTTGGCCCCGGTCATCTTGGTCACGCTGAGGGCCGCGGCCGTGGCCGTCTTGTCCATCGCCCGGTCGAAGGTGACGTAGATCAGCGTGTTGCGCGGCAGGCCGGCGGCGCTGTTGGCGGGCCAGGCCGCGGTGATGGCGGGCGGCGTGGGCGTGTTCACCGGCGGCGCGATGGGGTTGCTCTTCTTGCCGCACTGCAGCAGCAGGCCGGCCAAGACGCAGAGACTACAAGTCACAAGGATCAGCGCGCGTTTCATTGTATCGTTCTCCAAATGTATTTTCTATGTTCCCGACATCTCCTCCCCCCCTCCCCGCAGCGGGGAGGGTAGGGTGGAGTCATTCAAGCCATTCGCCCCGCGCTCAACCCGTCATCCTGAGACTTGCTCTGTGCCGTACTATCGAAGGATCTCACTGGATTTGAAACAGATTCTTCGGAAGGGAGGCACGATGCCGGACTCAGAATGACGCGAGGGGCAGATTCACTCCCCGCGAGCGCCCCACTTCAGCTTGGTGCGCAGGATGCCGTAGAACGAGGTGCCCGGCGTCTTGATCAGCTTGACGGTGCGGCCGGCCCGGGTGACCCTGATCTTCTCGCCGTCGGCCATCGTCCGCACATGCTGGCCGTCCACCACCAGCAGGCTCTGCTCGCCCTTGCCGTGCACCGTGACCTCGATCGCCTTGTCCATCGAGACGATCATCGGCCGGATGCCCAGCGTGTGCGGGCAGATCGGCGTCAGCACGAACACCTGCATCTCGGGCTCCACGATCGGCCCGCCCGCGGCCAGCGAGTAAGCGGTCGATCCCGTGGGCGTGGCCACCAGCAGGCCGTCGGCGTAGTAGCGGTTGAGGAACTCCTTGTCGACCTCCACGGTCAGCTCGATCAGCCGGGTGGGCACGCGGATGTCCAGGTCGTTGAGCGCGTAGTAGGTCTGGCCGCCGCACTCGGCCTGCACCATGGCGCGCTCCTCGGTGCGGTAGCGGCCGCGCTCGACCTGCTCCAGCGTCCGCCACATCTCGGCCTGCGAGGTCTCGGTCAGGAAGCCCAGCGAGCCCAGGTTGATGCCCAGGATCGGCTTCTGGTGCTCGCCCATCAAATGGACGGTGCGCAGGATGGTGCCGT
>DATJQG010000171.1:0-6752 GCA_035506015.1 Candidatus Edwardsiibacteriota bacterium | reverse complement strand
GCTGCCCTACGAGGTCAACAAGGCGAGCCTGATCGAGAAGATCGCCGAGCTGGTCAAGGAAAAGAAGATCGACAACATCAGCGACCTGCGCGACGAAAGCGACCGCGACGGCATGCGGATCGTGATCGACCTCAAGCGCGACAGCGATCCGCGGGTGACCATCAACCAGCTCTACCAGCACACCCAGCTGCAGAACTCCTACGGCATCATCATGCTGGCGCTGGTGGACGGCGTGCCCCGGGTGCTCAACGTCAAGCAGATCCTGGCGGAGTTCATCAAGTTCCGGGTCGACGTCATCACCCGCCGCACCAAGTTCGAGCTGGCCGAGGCCGAGAAACGGGCCCACATCCTGGAGGGGCTGAAGATCGCCATCGCCAACATCGACGAGGTGGTGCGGATCATCAAGAAGGCCGCCAACGTCGAGGCCGCCAAGGCGGCGCTGATGAAGCGCTTCAAGCTGTCCGACATCCAGGCCCAGGCCATTCTGGACATGACCCTGAAGCGGCTGACCAGCCTCGAGACCAAGAAGATCGACGAGGAGTACGAGGAGCTGATCAAGCTGATCGCCAGGCTGAAGGGGATCCTGGAGAGCAAGCGCCGGATGATGGGCGTGATCCGCGAGGAGATCGCCGAGCTGCGCAAGAAGTACGCCGACGAGCGCCGCACCGAGATCCGGGCCGCGACGGAGGAGAAGTTCTCGGTGGAGGACCTGATCGCCGAGGAGGACATGGTGATCACCATCAGCCACGCCGGCTACATCAAGCGGCTGTCGGTGAGCGCCTACAAGCGGCAGGGCCGGGGCGGCAAGGGCGTGACCGGCATGACCACCCGCGAGGAGGACTTCGTGGAGGGCATGTTCATCGCCAGCACCCACCACTACATCCTGTTCTTCACCGACCGCGGCCGCTGCTACTGGCTGAAGGTCTACGAGATCCCGGAGGGCGGGCGGGCCGCCAAGGGCCGCCAGATCAGCAACGTGCTGGAGCTCAAGCCCGACGAGACCGTGGCGGCCTACATCGCGGTCAAGGAGTTCGACGACAAGCACTTCGTGGTGATGTCCACCCGCGACGGCACCATCAAGAAGACCGCGCTGTCCGAGTTCTCCAACCCGCGCAAGGCCGGCATCATCGCGGCCACGGTCGACGCCAAGGACGTGCTGATCGAGGCCAAGATGACCGACGGCAGCGAGGACCTGATCCTGGTGACCCACAGCGGCCAGGCCTGCCGCTTCCACGAGAGCGACGTGCGGGCCATGGGGCGCGCGGCCGGCGGGGTGCGGGGCATCACCATCGACAAGAAGGACTACGTCGTCGGGATGGTGGCGGTCAAGCGCGAGGGCAGCCTGCTGACGGTGTGCGAGAAGGGCTTCGGCAAGCGCAGCGAGATCGAGGAGTACCGCGTCACCCGGCGCGGCGGCAAGGGCGTGATCACCATGAAGGTCACCGACAAGACCGGCCCGGTGGTGGCGGTCAAGGAGGTGGTCGACTCCGACGAGCTGATGATCATCTCGGCCGGCGGCCAGGTGATCCGGCTGGCGCTGAAGAACGTGCGGGTGATGGGCCGGGCCACGCAGGGCGTGCGGCTGATCAACCTGGACGACAAGGACAAGGTGGTCGACGTGGCGCGGCTGGCGGCCAAGGACGAGGAGGAGAACGGCAACGGCAACGGCGCCGCCGAAGTCAGCGAGAACGGGCAGTGAACCTCGCATGACCCAACCCCAAAGCCCCTTCCCGTTTCGGGAAGGGGCTTTTCTTTGTCCCCTCGATCAAGAGGGGAACGAGGGGTGTGTATTGAGGATCATCGTCATTGCGAGAACGGCCATTCCTCCAGAACGAGCGAAGCAATCAACAGCCGTGGGTCCTTGGAAACTGCTGCGCAATGCATCGCCCGGTACTATTGACAAAACCTCCTTTTCACGGTATAGTAATCCCACGAAACAATCATATCCATCCATCATAAGGACCAACATGAAACGTATCGTCTGCGCACTGCTGCTGCTGGCCGCGCTGGCGCTGCCGGCCTGGGCCGTCTACCTCGAGAACGTGCCCACCACCCTGCGCCAGCCCGACGGCGCAACCGTGGCCTGCCTGATCGACGGCGACGAGTTCTTCCACCGGGTGCACGACGCCGCGGGCTACACCATCGTCAAGGACCCGGCCAGCGGCTGGTACGTCTACGCCGTGGCCAGGGACGGCGACCTGGCGCCGACCTCGCTGGTGGCCGGGCAGGACGACCCGGCGCGCCTCAATCTGGAGAAGGGCGCCATGCCCGCGCCTTCCAGGATCCGGGCGCTGCGCAGCGCGCTGCCCTACATGGCGAACGACGGGGTGAAGACGCCGTCCACCGGCACCTTCAACAACCTGGTGATCTTCATCCGCTTCAAGGACCAAAGCGAGTTCACCAACACGGTCGGCTATTTCGACACCCTGTTCAACGACACCACGGCCGGCACCAACGCGGTGCGGAACTATTTCCACGAGGCCAGCTACGGCCAGCTGGACGTCAACAGCGCCATCATCCCCGACAGCGGCAACACCTTCGTGGTCTCCTACCAGGACACCTTCAACCGCAGCTACTATTGCCCGTACGACTCCGCCACCGCGCCCGACGGCTACACCGGCGGCGACAACGGCTCGATGCGCACGTCGCGCGAGCACGGCCTGCTGCAGCGGGCGGTGGCGGCGATGGCGGCGCAGGTGCCGCCGGGGCTGAACATCGACGCCGACAACGACGGCTACGTGGACAACGTCTGCTTCCTGGTGCGGGGACCGACCACGGCCTGGGCCACGCTGCTGTGGTCGCACCGCTGGGCGCTGTACACCCAGACCGCCTACATCAACGGCAAGCGGGTGTGGGACTACAATTTCGAGATGGAGACGCAGTTCGGGGTCAACGTGCTGTGCCATGAGATGGGCCACTCGGTGGGCTACCCCGACCTCTACCATTACTACTACGGCACCGGCCTGTCGCCCTGCGGCACCTGGGACGTGATGTGCTCCACGCCCAACCCGCCGACCAGCACCGGAGCCTACATGAAGTACGAGTACACCCACTGGATCGCCAGCATCCCCGCGATCACCGCGTCCGGCACCTACTGGCTGAAGCCGATCACCTCGCCCACCAACAACTGCTACAAAATCGCCTCGCCCAACTCAGTGTCCGACTACTTCGTGGTGGAATACCGGCGCAAGACCGGGACCTTCGAGACCAGCGTGCCGGGCTCGGGCCTGCTGGTCTACCGCATCGACGGCGATTTCGCCGGCCAGGGCAATGCGGGCTGGGACACGACCAACGGGGTCTACGACGAGATCTACATCTACCGCCCCAACGGCACGCCCAGGGTCAACGGCACGATCAACAGCGCCTACTTCTCCAGCGCCGCGGGCCGCACCGCCATCAACGACGGCACCAACCCGTCCAGCTTCCTGCACGACGGCGCGGCCGGCGGGCTGGACATCTCCGCGGTCAGCGCGGCCGGCGATTCCATCTCGTTCTACGTCACACTGCCGACCGGCGTTGCCGGCGCGCCGTCCGCTCCCGCGATGGCGCCCGCGCTGCAGCTGGCGGCGCCCTGGCCCAACCCCGCGTCCGGCCGCGTGCGGCTGGCGTACCAGCTGGACCGGCCCGGCCGCGCCCGGCTGGCGGTGTACACGGTGACCGGACAGCTGGTCACCGAGCTGGCCAATGCCGAGCTCGCCCCGGGCCGCTACCAGGCCGCGTGGAGCGGGGCGGACCGCGCCGGCCGCAAGGTCGCCTCGGGCGTCTATTTCGTCAGGCTGGAGGCGGCGGGGAAGACGCTGACCCGGCGTCTGACCGTGCTGCGCTGAGCGCTTCAAGCGAATCGACAGGGCCGCCCCCGGGGGCGGCCCTTTCCGTTGGCACTGCCCTTCGACGCGATAGCAATTTGACAACAGCGCCATAATTTTGCTATAATACCACCGTACTATCATTCTCCGATTCCTCGGACCTGCCGCAGTTCAATGCCACGGTCCCGGGAACGGTTCCGCCTACGGCGGACAAGGGTGCGGCGGGAAACGGCCGCGCCTCCCGTGTTCGGAAAGGAGAGGCTTTCACATCGTACGGCGCGCCCGATGCTGATACCGTAAGGTCCGCTGCCGATCCTTCCCCAAGGGTCGGCGTTTTCATTGGTCACAAACGGACGCCCCCGAGCGTCCCATCGGTCAACATCACAACGGAGGGTCGGATGAAACGGTTCCTCACGATCGGGCTGGGGCTGCTGCTGGCGGTGTCGCTGCTGGCGCCGGCGGCCCACGCCAAGGCCAAGCCGAAGCTGATCCTGGCCACCACCACCAGCACCATGGACTCCGGGCTGCTGGACTTCCTGGTGCCGGTGTTCGAGAAGGCCAACAACTGCCAAGTGCAGATCATCGCCGTGGGCACGGGCGCGGCCATCCGGCTGGGCAAGGACGGCAACGCCGACGTGATGCTGGTGCACGACCCGGTGGCCGAGGAGCAGGCGGTCAAGGACGGCTTCGCCATCGACCGGCGCTACCTGATGTACAACGACTTCATCGTCGTCGGGCCCAAGGAGGACGCGGCAGGCATCAAGGACTGCGGCACCGCGGCAGCGGCCCTGAAGAGGATCCTCGACGCCCAGGCCCTATTCATATCGCGCGCCGACCAGTCGGGCACGCACAAGAAGGAGCTGCGGCTGTGGGACGCGGCCCAGCTGGCGCCCAAAGGCCCCTGGTACGTGCAGGCCGGCGCCGGCATGGAGACCGTGCTGCGGATCGCCAACGAGAAGCGGGCCTATACCCTGACCGACCGCGCCACATACCTGGCGCACCAGAAGGAACTGGAGCTGGAGATCCTGTGCCAAGGCGACCCGGAGCTGTTCAACCCCTACCACGTGATGCTGGTGTCGCCGGCCAGGTACCCGTTCGTCAACTTCGCGCTGGCCAAGAAATTCGCGGACTTCCTGTCGTCGCCCGAGGGCCAGAAGATGATCGACGGCTTCGGCGTCGACAAATACGGCCAGCAGTTGTTCCACGCGGTGGCCGGTGAAAAGAAATGAGATACCTCGCATCAATTGTAGCCATTGTCGCCATCGCGTCATCGGCATTCGCAGGCCAGCAGTTGATCCTGGCATCGACCATGAGCCCCTACGACACCGGGCTGTGGACCGAGCTGCTGCCGAAGTTCGAGCAACAGTATGACTGCAAGGTGCTGCTGTACTCGCTGCCCACGGGCAAGGCGCTCAAACTGCTGCAGGACGGCAACGCCGACGTGGCCGTGGTGCACGACCGGCCGGCCGAGGACGCCGCGCTCAAGGCCGGGTTCGGCAGCGGGGCCTGGGACGTGATGTACAACGACTTCGTGCTGGTGGGCCCGCCGGCCAACCCCGCGGGCATCGACAGCGGCTGCGCCGATGCCAAGGCGGCGTTCAAGAAGATCGCCGATGCCAAGGCGGCGTTCTACTCGCGGGCCGACCAGTCGGGCACGCACCAGAAGGAGCTGGCGCTGTGGCGGCTGGCCGGGGTCGACCCGGTCGACAGCGACTGGTACGGCGCGACCGGGCTGGGCACGGTCAAGGTGCTGGAGAAGGCCAACAGGGACGGCGCCTACACCCTGGCCGACCGCGCCACCTGGCTGGCGTATAAGAAGGATTATCCCAATTTGGCCATCCTCTGCCAGCGCGACCCGGCGATGCTCAATTACATCCGGGTGATCCCCGGCACCCCGGCCAAGTACCCGCAGATCAACTACGGCCTGGCGATCACGTTCGTACGGTTCATCACGTCGCCCGAGGTGCAGGCGATGATCAAGATCTCCGGCGTGGACAAGTACGGCGAGCCGCTCTACATCCCCGATGCCATCAATAAATAAGACAAAGGATACCGCCATGAAACGAGCACTGGTCCTCCTCCTGCTGCTGGCCGCGGCCGCGAGCGCGTTCGCCTTCGACGTCAAGACCGACGACAAGCAGCCGTTCCCCACCTTCAAGGTCACCGGCTGGGTCAAGGTCACCTACCAGGACACGGTCTACCACGAGCAGGGCGCGGTCTGCGCCTCGGGCTTCGACATCAAGGACGCCGCGCTGGTCGTGGGCGGCGACGCCTGGGGCAACACCTCGTACCGGATCTATCTCCAGGGCAACCGCAAGAACAAGGTCACCGACAAGAACGACGCCTTCGTCTCGCCGACCCTGGCCGCCTACTCGCCGCGGCTGGTCGAGGCCTACGTCGACTGGAAGCCGTCGCCGTTGTACTCGTTCCGGGCCGGCCAATACAAGAAGCCGATGAGCCAGGACAACCTGGTGGCGGCCACCAACATGGACTTCATCAGCAGTTCCCAGATCGTCGCTCGGTTCCTGGACAATAACTACGACGAGGGCCTGATGGGCTACGGCAAGTGGCAGGACCTGTCCTACTGGCTGTCGCTGGCCAACGGCGCGCCGTACAACTACAAGGACAAGAACTGGGCCAAGGACGTGATCGGCCGGGCCACCTACCTGGCGCTGCCCGGCCTGACCGTGGGGGGCGGGTTCGAGTACGGCACCAGCGACGGCGCGGGCATGTCGCTCTACCGGCGGCGGGGCGGGCTGGAGGCCAGCTACGAGTGGCGGAAGCTGTTCGTGCGCGCCGAGTGGATGATCGGGCTGGACGACAAGGCGGTGGCCGACTCGCTGTCCCGCACCGCCAGCAAGAACGTCACCGACACCATCCGCTGCGGCTGGCGCGACACCCTGGGCGCCTGGCACGACACCACCTATACCCGCAGCCGCTCGGTGA
>DATJQG010000170.1:0-3611 GCA_035506015.1 Candidatus Edwardsiibacteriota bacterium | reverse complement strand
CGCGGTCGCCAGGGCCGCCGTGCGGGCGGTGAAGCCGAACCGCGCCGGCAGCGTCAGGGTATCGAGCTGGTTGCCGGCCAGGTCGCGCGCCGAATCGACCTTGACCGAGTAGCCGGTGCCCGCTGCCAGCGGATCGTGCGTGATGGACAGCCGGGTATGGGTGCTGTCCCAGCTCACGATCAGGCCGGGGATGATCGGGGCCGGGGTCACTCCTACCGTCGCCGGCTGCACCGGTTCGGAGAACGTGATGGTCATCACTTTGTTGACTGCGACGTCGGTCGCCAGGTTGCCGGGGTCGGTGGCCGCGACCAGCGGCGCGCGGGTGTCCTTGACCAGGCGACGTACCGGTGAGTAGGCGCCGGCGTTGGCCACCCGGTCCTCGGCCCGCACGTGCCAGTAATAGCCGCTGTCGGACAGCGCCAGGGAGACCGTCGTGTCCGTGACCGCGGTGTCCCGCAGCCCCGTCGCGAACAGGCTGTCGTTGGCGCACTGCAGCCGGTAGGCGGCCACGCCGCTGTAGCTGTCGGTGACCGGCTGCCACGTGAAGGTGATGGCCCCGGTGTTGAGGTCGGCCCCGTTGGCCGGCGTCCGCAGCGCCACGGCCGGTGGCGGCGTCTGGTCGACGCCCACCCAGCGGGCCGCACTGAACGCGCTCTGGTTGCCCGCCTGGTCGTAGGCCCGGACGTGCCAGTAACGGCGGCCCTGCGCCAGGGTCTTGGCCAGCTGCGTCACCGCCACCGTGTCCGTGGTCAGCGCTCCGCTGGCGAACGTGGCCGCGGTATCGGTCTGGAGAACGTATTGCACTGTCGTGGACTTGGCGCCGTCCTTGGCCACGCCGCCCCACTGGAACGTCACACCGTTGGCAGCCTGCCAGGCGCTGTCGGCCGGAGCCACCATCGCTGGGATCGCCGGGGCCTGGGTATCCAGGTTGAAGCGGTAGGCCGTCGAGAACGATCCTGCGTTGCCGGCGTTGTCCGTCGCCGCCACATGCCAGTAATAGAGGCTGTCGGCCAGCGCCAGCGCGGCCGTGGAGCCCGTCACCACCGTGTCATGCACGCCCGCCGTGAACAGGCTGTCGAGGGCGCACTGCAGATGGTAGCTGGCCACGCCGCTGTAGGGGTCGGTCGCCGGTTGCCACGCGAAGGTGACCGGGCTGGCGTTGAGGATGCCGGCGTTGGCCGGGGACATCGGGATCGCGGCCGTGGGCGGCGTCTGGTCGACGCCGACCATGTTGTAGCCGCTGAACGCGCCCTGGTTGCCGGCCAGGTCATAGGCCCGGACGCGCCAGTAATGGCGGCCCTGGGCCAGCGTCAGCGTGTCGTAGGTCAGGTCCGTGGTGTCGGACAGGACCGCCCCGCTGCTGAACGTGGCCACCGTGTCGGTCTGGATGATGTACCGCACCGCGGTGGCCTTGCCGCCCTTGATCTTAGTCACGGCGTTCCAGTGGAACACCACCGCGCTGGCCGACTGCCAGAAGCCGTCGGCCGGTGACACCATCGATGGCGCGTATGGCGCCGTGGTGTCCGGCGTGCGGAACGTGATGGTGTAAGGCCCCGCCATGGCATGGCCGGCCGAGTCCAGCGCCGTGGTGACCGTGAAGGTGTAGGCGGTATCGGTGATCAGCGGGCCATGGGAAAGCGTCAGCATGGACAGGGCCCCGTTCCAGGCCCGGGTGGTGAACGGGATCAGCGGCGCCGATGCCAGCGCCACGCTGGCCGTGTCCATCCGCTTGCTGAAGCCGACCACCAGCGAGTCGTACACGCTGACGTTGTTCGCGCCGTTGGCCGGGTAGATGCTGGTCACCGCGGGCAGGGAGGTGTCGGCGCTGGTGAAGCCGATGCTGTCGCGGCCGGTCAGCGGATTCCCCGCCGTGTCCTGCACCGCGCTGACCCTGACCGTATACTTCGTCAGCGAGCCGAACGCTCCGTGGTTGAACACTAAGGTGGTGGAATCCGCGCTCCACACCGTGTCGACCGTGCCCGGCAGCGGCAGGAACGTGTAGCTGACCAGCGATTTGCGCACCGGCTCGCTGAAGACGATCTTGACGCTGTCGCTGCCCAGCACATTGGTCGCGCCGTCGGCCGGCAGCGACGCGGTGATCACTGGGCGTGTCGTGTCTGGCGCCGCGTAGATGTCGTCCTGCGACTTGGCCAGCGCGAAATCCGCCAGCCCGGTGACGTTGCGCAGCGTGATGGTGTTGTTGGCCGTGTCGCGGCTGGCGACCGCCGGGAACGTCCAGATCCCGGAGTACTGCCCCGCCGCCATGGTGTTCTCGTCGCCCGACTCGCTGATGCCGCCGTGGAAATCGCCGTGCAGGTAGGTCAGGCTGAGCGTCGCGCTGTCGAACCCGACCGCGCCGTTGGTGAAGCGCCAATAGCGGTTGAGGCAGTTGGCCGGGTTGAGCACATCGGGCTGCGAAGTGTCGGGCGAGTTGGCCGTCAGCAGGCCCGTCGTTGTGACGTTGCCGAAGGCCAGCGCCGCCGGCGTGTAGCCCTTGGCCGTGCCGATGGCGAAGGTGTCGCGCGCGGCCCCGCTATGCACGTACCTGGCCATCCGCCCCGCCACGTAGCGGGTCGCGGCGGCCCCGGTCACCGTGGCGCCGGAGTCGATGGTGACGGTGTTGGCGCCGGTCGTCAGGATGCCGTTGACGAACTGCAGCCCGCCGGCCAGCGACCGGTCGGCATGCAGGGTGACGCCGGTGGGGTTGGCCAGCACCAGCGCGGCCGGGCCCTTGGCCGCCGGGAACTCGATGTCGCTGGTGGTCTGCGGCGTGGCGCCCTCGTAGCGCAGGCTGGCGCCCGGCGCGTAGCGCAGCGTCCCGGCGGTCAGTGCGGCGCTGCGCAGGATCAGCTGGCCGAACAGGTCGATGGTGTCGACGGCCGTGCCCGTGGTGTAGGTGAGGGTCAGGTTGCCCAGGGTGTCGATGTCGCCGGGCAGCCGCACCACCGGGCCGTTGAGCACCAGCGAGGAGGTGCTGTCGGTCAGCAGCCGCTTGGGCGCCTTGGCGCCGTCGCGCGGCGCCCTGCCCGCGACCATGGCCATGGCCGGCAGGTTCGGGCCCTTGCTGCTGGGCGCGATCAGCGAGTCGCGCAGGGTCAGGGTGTGGTTGCCGACTTTGAAGCAGCCCATGTTGGAAAGGTCGAGATGGCCGTTGATCGTGGCATCGGCCGACAACAGCACCGTGTCCTGCTGGGTGCCGATGATCGCCAGATTTTGCAGGATGGCCGGATTGGCCGGGAGCTCCGGCCCGGTGACGGTGACGCCGACCGGCGGATTGTTGTAGAGCAGGTTGATCGGCCCGTGGTAGACCGGGTTGTTGGCCAGCGTGCCGGCCGTACGGCTTACCTGGACACCGGAGTCGAGGGAAACGGTATGCAGTGCGTCGTAGTTATCGAATGTGCCGGCGTTCAAATTGACCATCGCATGGACGGTGATCACCGAGTCGGGCCGCAGCACGCCGCCCGGTTTATTGAGCGACAGCTGCACCACGTCGACCGGAGGGACATGGACCGTGTCGCTGGCGCCGGCGATGATCAGCACCGACGTGGGGCCGCCCACCAGCTGCCCGGCCGGCTGCCGCAGGATCTGCCGGTTGACGGTCAGGGCGTGCG
>DATJQG010000169.1:0-6359 GCA_035506015.1 Candidatus Edwardsiibacteriota bacterium | reverse complement strand
TGATCCGGTCGATCACTTCCAGCAGGTGGTCGGTGTCGAACGGCTTGGACACCACCTCGATCACCGAGAACTTGTTGGCGCGGATGTTGAGCTCGGGCGAGCCGTAGGCCGTGATCATCACCACCGGCAGGCCCGGCCAGCGGTGGCGCGACTCGCACAGGATCTCGATGCCGTCCATGCCGGGCAGCATGTAGTCCAGCAGCAGCACGTGCGGGGGCCGCCGCTCCAGCTCGGCCAGCCCCGACGGCCCGTCGTAGGCCACCGCCACCTCGTAGCCCTGGGCCTCCAGGATGGTGGTCAGCATCTCGCCGATGGCCGGCTCGTCGTCGATGATCAGGACGCGTCGTTTCATGGTCGCCATAATGATACCCCCAATCGGGGACGATGTCAAGCGGATTTTGTCCGGGCTATTTCCCGGGGAACAGCTCCACCGACAGCAGCTCCTGGATCTTCTGCTTGACCTGCTGGGGCGGCAGCTTGATGGCCTCGCCGCCGGCCCGCCGCTTGATCTCCAGCACGCCCTCGGCCAGCCCCTTCTCGCCCACGGTGACCCGCAGCGGCACGCCGATCAGGTCGGCGTCCTTGAACTTGAAGCCCGGCCGCTGGTCGCGGTCGTCCAGCAGCACGTCGACCCGGGCCTGGGTCAGCTCGGCGTAGAGGGCCTCGGCCGCCTGCATCACGGCCTCGTTGTGGACGTTGAGCGCGCTGACCACCACCTGGTAGGGCGCCACCGCCAGCGGCCAGATGATGCCGTCCTTGTCGTGGCGCTGCTCGATGATGCAGGCCGCGATCCGCTCGAGGCCGATGCCGTAGGAGCCCATGATCAGCGGGTGCTCGCTGCCGTCCTCGGCGGTGTAGGTGGCGTTGAGCGCCTGGGAGTACTTGGTGCCCAGCTTGAAGATGTGGCCCAGCTCGATGGCCTGGGTCAGGGCCAGCGGCTGGCCGCAGGACGGGCAGGGCTCGCCGTGCTTGGCCGTCCGCAGGTCGCGGAACTCGCCGACCGTGACGTCCCGCCCCACCTCGATGTTGCGGTAGTGGTACCCGTCGCGGTTGGCGCCCGACACCATCCCGGCCGCGCCCCGCAGCTGCAGGTCGGCGATGACCCGCACCCCGGCCACCTTGACCGGCGAGACGAAGCCGACGTTGGCGCCGGTGGTTTTGAGCACCTCCTCGGCCGTGGCCGGGCGGAAGGCGGCGGTGCCCAGCGCCCGCACCAGCTTGGGCTCGTTGACCTCGTCGTCGCCCCGCACCAGCACGAACACCGGCTTGTTGTCGGCGATGTAGAGCAGGCTCTTGATCAGCTGGCCCCGGGGGACCTTGAGGAACGCGGCCACCTCGTCCACCGTGCGCTGCTCGGGCGTGGCCACCTCCTCCAGCGGGCCGCCCGGGAACGCCGGCGACGCCAGCGTGGAGCACGCCACCTCCAGGTTGGCCGCGAAGCCGCAGGCCTCGCAGACCGCGCAGGTGTCCTCGCCCGAGGGCGACGCCACCATGAACTCCTGCGAGCCGCTGCCGCCCATCAGGCCGGAGTCGGCGCCCACGATGAAGAACTTGACGCCGCAGCGCGCGAAGATCCGCTGGTAGGCCTCCTTCATGGCGTTGTAGGACCGGTCCAGCCCGGCCTCGTCGCGGTCCATGCTGTAGGCGTCCTTCATGATGAAGTGCCGCACCCGCAGCACGCCCGAGCGCGGCCGCGGCTCGTCGCGGACCTTGGTCTGCATCTGGTACCAGTTCTGGGGCAGGTCGCGGTAGGACAGCTTGCGCGAGCGGGCCAGCTCGGTGATCACCTCCTCGTGGGTGGGGCACAGCGCGTAGTCCCGCTGCTTGCGGTCCTTGACCCGGAACATGTTGTCGCCGAAGTCGTCCCAGCGGCCGGTCTCCTGCCAGATCTCGGCCGGGCAGATGGTGGGCAGCAGCAGCTCCTGGGCGCCGGCGCGGTCCATCTCCTCGCGCACGATGGCCATCACCTTCAGCAGCACCTTCCAGCCCAGCGGCAGGTACTCGTAGACGCCGGCGGTCAGCTGGCGCACCATGCCGGACCGCAGCATCAGCTTGTGGCTGACCATCTCGGCCTCGGACGGGTCCTCCTTCAACGTGGGGATGAACGCTTTGCTCCAACGCACGTGGTGTCTCCTCGATTGTTTGGCGGGGATGAAATTAGAACCAATATTTGAGCTGCAACGCGACGTTGCCGTTGAACGGATTGCGGAGCGAGAAATCAAGCGGGTGAACGCTCCTTTGCCGCACCTCGTAACTGCCGGCCTCGTTAGTGCTGGTCGTCTGGCCATCACTGAGGCTATAGGTCGTTCCGCAAACGGCGGCGATGAAACCGATCGAACAGCGGTGTCGCTTTATGGGGATCAACCGGTCGAGGCCGCAGATCGCGTTCGCGCGGTATTGATACAAACAGCCCCAGCCATGCAGGTATGTCCGTGATGATGATGAATAATACGCTGAATCAATTGCATCGCCCTTGGCGCGCGCATAGCAGAACTCTCCCTGCAGCCCGAAGAACGAGCTCCAGCCCCTCGTCATTCTCGTCACAAGAAGTTCGGGCATCAATTTCAAGTACCACGAATGGATGGTCCCCCGGTAGGTTTCCGTCCCCCACACGGACCCAGAAGTCTGCGTCCAGTTTCCCGCAACGCTGCCGATGTGCGGAACATTGATGTACAGATCGCTGGGGTCCTTCGCGCATTCGAGACCCAACCCCATCATCGCATCGTTCCGAAATCGCCGATAGATGAACAGCATCCCCGGTAGTTGTGTGATCGCGTTCGCCCTTACTCCCGCCACCCATCGTGCCCGCGGCGGCCAGTGGCGTTTTCTGCGCTGGGAGCCGTCGTGGATGACGATCGTCGTGGTCGAGTCCATCTTACCCGGCTCGCTGGTCACAGTGACCGTGGCGGTGGTGTCGTTGCGCTGCTCGACCTGGACCTTGACCCTGGCCGAGTCGGCGGCGGGTTTCGCGCTGTCGCTCTGCGCCAGGCACAGGCTGGCGAGCGCGACCGCAACCATCATGGTAATGGCAGTCCGTTTCATGACGCTATGTCTCCCGCCACATTGATGGTGGATCTGTCCGCAGGCCGCATCGCATCGTCAACGCAGCAGGCTCAGGGACAGCGAGACAGATCCATTGATTGTTCCGTTTACGTTATAGCCGCGCGAGATGTTCTTCTCCGTCTCGACGACGTCATGGTAGCTGTATGTCGTCGTGTTCCAGACCCATGACTTGGTTTGCGTTCTTTCCCAATTGTACCGCAATGCGGCGCTGACAGGGGCGACGCCCAGCTCCAAGCGGAAGTTCCTGCCCCAGCGTTGACCGTCCAGGAAAAGTCCCGCATATGTTGTGAGGCCGACCGATAATTCCCGTCGCGCCGTTTCGTTATAGGTTGAATCCTGGTTCCAGGTATAATGATCGAATGACCAATCATACTCTACGGTTGGTCCGATGCCATAAATCCAGCCAACGCGTCGATGGAGGGGTCTGCGCACCTTCCCCACTGTCGCGGCCCTGATATTGCCCCATCCGTTTTTCTTCGAGTCACCCGATGGGCTGCTGCTCAACTGACCGCTGGCATTGAGCTCAAAACCCTTGTTGCCCCATAATCGCTCAATGACCAGAGCCCCCGGAAAACCGCTGATGTAATAGGTGCGCAGGCCGATGGCCCATTGCGGAGCCCTATCCAGCGGCTGGCAGCGGACCGTTTTATCCTCACGCTGGCAACTGGAAGAACACGGCTGTGCTGACGAGCTGCTGTCGGTCTGCGCATGGCTGAGGGCTGCGCCCAGCAGCAGCGCGGCGGCGATGGCGATCCGTTTCAAGGCTGTCTCCTTTCAATGAACCCCATGATCCCGACGGCCGGGTCAGTGCCCGCCGTCGTGGTACTGCGCGCGGATGTCCAGGATCTCGCTGATGATCCGCAGGAAGGCGTCCACCACCCTGGGGTCGAAGTGCGTGCCGCGGCCCTGCTTGATGTACTCGACGGTCTGCTCCACCGTGAACGGGGCCTCGCGGTAGGGCCGGTCGGTGGACATGGCGTCGAAGACGTCGGCCACCGCGCTGATCCGGCCCACCGCCGGGATCTTGTCGCCGGCCAGGCCGTGGGGATAGCCGCTGCCGTCCCACTTCTCGTGGTGGGTCAGCGCGATCACCGCGCCCATCCGGATGAAGTTGGAGTCCGAGCCCTCCAGGATGTTGGCGCCGATGGCGGGGTGGCGCTGCATCACCGCCCACTCCTCGGGCGTGAACGGGCCGGGCTTGAGCAGGATGGTGTCCGGGATGCCGATCTTGCCGATGTCGTGCATCGGCGAGGCGTAGAGCAGCGCCTCCACGATGTTCTCGTTGTGGCCCATGGTGCGGGCCAGCGCCGCCGCGTAGTGGCTCATCCGCTTGATGTGGTCGCCGGTGCCCTTGTCGCGGTACTCGGCGGCCTTGGCCAGCCGGTAGACGGCCTCCAGCGAGGCGGCCCGCGTCTTCTGGAAGGCCTCGCGCACCTCGCGGGTGCGCAGCGCCACCTGCAGCTCCAGCTCGCGCTTGTCCTCCTCCATGTGGTCCTGGTAGGCCTTGACCTTGAGCAGCGCCCGCACCCGGGCCTTGAGCTCGGTGGCGTCCGGCGGCTTGGTGACGAACTCGTCGGCGCCCAGGTCGTAGGCCTTGACCCGGCTCTTGCGGTCGCGCTCGGCCGAGATCACCACCACCGGGGTGTGGCGGGTGGGCTCGTGCTTGCGCACCAGGGCGATCAGCTCGTGGCCCGACAGCCGCGGCATCGTCAGGTCGGTGAGGATCACGTCGGGCGGGTCGGCCGTGATCAGGTCCCAGGCCTCGGCCCCGTCCTCGGCGGCGCGGATGGCGTAGCCCTCGGGCTCCAGCACCGCCTGGATGGTGCGGCGGATGCCGGCCTCGTCGTCGGCGATCACGATCTTGGGCGCGCGCGCCATGGTCCGCTCAGCCCTTGCCGCCGCAGCGTTCGAGGATGGCGTCGATCAGCGCCGTGGTCGACCGGCCCGGCGTCAGCTCGATCGGCACCACTTTCCCGCCGTGCTTGAGCACCACGTCCGCGCCCGCGATCCGCTCGACCGTGTAGTCCGCGCCCTTGACCAGGACGTCCGGCAGCAGCGCCTCGATCAGCTGCTGCGGGGTGTCCTGGTCGAAGATGACGACATGGTCGACGCAGGCCAGCGCGGAGAGCACCGCGGCGCGGTCCTGCTGCGGGCACAGCGGTCGCGTCTCTCCCTTCAGCCGCCGCACCGAGGCGTCGCTGTTGAGGCCCACGATCAGGACGTCCCCCAGCGCCCGCGCCTTCTCCAGGTACTCGACGTGCCCGCGGTGCAGCAGGTCGAATACCCCGTTGGTGAAGACCACGGTCCGGCCGCGCTGCTTGGCCTGCTGGCGGATCGCCGCCAGCTCTTCCCAGCTCCTCGTCTTATTTGGCATGGGGTTGGATCCCGCTCAAGGTTCGTGCCTCTGCCGCGACTGGCAACAGCGAGTCGAGCCGATTGGCGCATCGCCAATCGGCCACCGCCGCGGCATCGTTTCCCAGCAGATGGTAAAGGTCGCCCCGCAGGTCGAAGGGGTCGCCGATCAGGGAGTCCGCCACGATGGCCGCCGTGTATTCCTTGAGCGCCGAATCGTAACGCCGTTCGGTCACCGCCAAGACGCCGGCGATCAGATGCTGGCCGGACCGTTCGCTGGCGCTGACGTACTCGCCGCTCCGCTGCTTATCGCCCTCGATCGCCATCGCCCTCGCTCCATACGCCATGATGCCCGCGCTGTCCTCAAGCCGGTAACAGGCCTGGACGGCGTTGTGGTATGCGCTGAGGTCCATGCTGTCCGTTTCGATCGCTTGCCGGCACTGCTCCAGCGCGCCCCGGTAGTCGCCGGCGAGATAACGGTCCCATCCGTGGTTGAGCAGGACGCTGGCCAGCCGCTGGCGCCCGTACGCCGATCCCCTGGTGAGCCGGAACAAGGTCCGGGCGTCCGCCTCGGCATGGGCATAGTCCAGCAGCTCCTCGTAGCAATAGCATCGGTTGTAGTAGGCCGACACATACAAGGTGTCCAATCTGATGGCCGCGTCGAAGTCCTCAAGGGCGCGGCCGCAGGAATCGAGATACTGACCGTAGAGTATCCCGCGGGTATTGAGGGCCTTCGACCGGTCGCGCGCCAGACGGACGGCGCGGTCGGCCAGGCGCATCGCCTCGCCCATCTCGTGGTCTTCGGCGTAATTCGCGGCGAGCATCCCGTAGGGCTCGTCGTCCCGGGGATCCAGCGCGATCGCCCGCTGGAATTCGGCGGCGGCCGAATCGTGCTGCCGTCGCCGCGACAGCATCATGCCGCGGATCACTCGGTACTCCTCATT